>JAVHOU010000118.1:0-3257 GCA_036170275.1 Ignavibacteriaceae bacterium | reverse complement strand
TATCAAATAAATAATAATATAATGACAAACATTATTGACTTTAGAAACTAATTTTCATATTTTTTTGTAGTAAAAATTTTAATCTATTGTATTTTTGTTCTGATTAATAATTGTCTGAGTAAAAAGGATAAATAAAACTTATCCTGCATCAGAACTGCTCCCTCCGATAAGAAGAGAAAAAATTAAGGAGTAAGAACATATGAGAAAACTGCTACTTTTTAGCACACTCATCCTACAAATATTTTTCATTCAAACCTTTGCCCAAGTTGGTAAAATAACGGGTATTGTTAAAGATGCCACTACTAATGATCCGTTAATTGGTGCAAACGTTTTGCTTGAAGGCACTTCGATCGGTGCCGCAACAAATATTGATGGTTATTATGTAATTATCAATGTTTCACCTGGTAATTATAACATTAGAGCTTCAATGGTTGGCTATGCTCCTAAAGTTGTACAGCAAATTAGGGTAAGCATTGATCAAACTACTGAAATTAATTTTTTACTAAGCTCAAATGCTATTCAAACTGAAGAAGTGGTTGTGATTGCCACCACGCCTATTGTACAAAGAGACGTCTCCTCCAGCCGTGTTAACCTTAACGTTGCAGAAATTGCAAATTTACCGGTCAGTAGTTTAATGGATGTAATTGGATTACAAGCAGGTGTACGATCAGGATTACAAATCAGAGGTGGGTCAGCAAATCAGACTGCCTTTTTAGTTAATGGTATAACTTTGAGGGATGAAAGAGATAATTCTCCATTTACGGGCATTAGCTATACTTCCATAGATCAAGTTCAGATTCAGACCGGTGGGTTTAATGCAGAATATGGAAATATTAGATCCGGACTGGTCAATGTTGTAACTAAGGAAGGTTCTAGAGATAAATATTCATTTAGTTTAATTACTAGATATAGACCAACGTCATCTAAACATTTTGGAATGTCCCCTAATGACCCTAATTCATTTTGGATTCGTCCTTATGTTGATCCACAAACCGCCTGGTTAGGAACCAATGCGATTGATCCAGTTACAGGTAAACCAGTTTGGGATGCACACACAAAATTGCAATATCCTGGATTCGAAGGTTGGTTTGCTGTAGCAAATAAAACTTTACTTGATGACGATCCAAATAATGATATCACTCCAGAACAGGCACAAAGAATATTTTTGTGGCAGCATAGAAGGCAATTAGACATACAAAAACCAGATTATGATATTGACGGAAGTTTTGGTGGTCCAGTTCCCTTTGCACAAGATTTAGGAAATTTAAGATTTTTTGCTTCGTATCGTCAAACCCAAACTCAATATGTAATTCCTCTTTCAACTGATGGGGCGAAGGATTATACCGGTCAGTTAAGGATTACATCAGATGTTGGTAAGGGCATGAAATTAATGGTGCAGGGATTATTAAGTGAAGTTAACGGCACAAATAATAATAATGCCGGTCTTCCAGGCATATTTAGATCACCAGAAAGCATTGGTTCTGTATTGACATCAGTCAGTTACATTGATGCGAGAATGTTTGCCCCAGACTACTGGGCACCTAGTAAAATTAAATATCAGTCATTCAGTGGTAAATTTACAAATGTTATTTCACCAAATACTCTTTATGAATTGTCTGTAAGTTCTTTTAGATCAAAATATTCTACTAATCCTGGAAGAGCAAGAGATACTTCAAAAATTTATAATGTTGCCGGTGTAATGTTAGATGAAGCACCATTTGGTTTTGCTGATTTTCCATCCACAGGAATTGACGGATTAAGAATGGGTGTTGGATTCAGCAATTCCCGTGATAGTAGTATTGTTTCAGTTTATAATGCAAACTTCTTTTTCCAAAGTCAAATAGATAAAATAAATAACTTTAAAACGGGTGTTGAATTTGTTTATACTGATAACAGAGTGAATTACGCATCAGTTGATAAATTTTTACCTAGTGGCCGATCAAGATCTACTTGGAGTAATTTTCCAATCAGAGGTGCGTTCTATGTACAAGATAAATTAGAGTTTGAAGGAATGGTCGCTAATGTTGGAGTTAGATTTGATTACTCCGATCCGCAAGGTAAATGGTACGAATATGACACATATAACGAAGCCTTTTCTTCGGCATATTCTTTAGGTATAGACACACTATTAAAAAGAGTCAGTGTTGATAAACAATTAGATATTAGTCCACGTATCGGCATTGCATTCCCAATTACCGTTGATAGTAAATTATATTTTAACTATGGACATTTTAGACAACTACCCGATGCTCAAAGCCTTTTCTTATTGAGGAGATTTTCGGATAATAATCAAATAACTAGAGTAGCCAATCCAAATGCACCTTTACCTAAAACAGTTGCTTATGAATTGGGATTTGAACAAAATCTTTTTGATCTGCTGCTTTTTAAGGTTGCTGGTTATTATAAAGATGTATCACTTCAATCGAGACTTGTTGAGTATCTTAGTACTGATAACACTGTCGATTATTTTAGAACTGAAGCGACTAATTACCAAGATATTAGAGGTTTTGAATTGACTCTAACTAAAAATCGTGGAAATTGGATTCAGGGATTTATTAATTATACATACGATGTTAATACTTCAGGAAATTTTGGATATGCTCTGTATAATCAAAGTCCATCTGCACAAAGAAGATATGAAGCAACCGCAACGGATGCATTCCAGTCAAAGCCTATTCCAAACCCTTATGCAAATGTTAATATTGATATTTTCACTCCGAATGATTTTGGACCAAAACTAGGTAACATTTATATACTTGGTGATATTAGGGCTAGTTTTGTTGGAAACTGGAATTCAGGTTATTATTTTACATGGACTGGCGGAGGTTCCATTCCGGGGATAGTAAACAATGTTCAATGGAACGATATCTGGAATGTAGATATTCGAATTAGCAAAACTTTTAATATAATGGGCATAGACCTGGAATTCTTTGCGGATATTAATAATTTATTTAATTATAAGTATATGACGACATATGGATTTTTTGATAATAATGATTACTTGGCTTATATGAAATCACTTCATTTACCATCTGAAATCGGAGATCCATTAAAATACGGTAATATTCCAGGCAATGATGTACCTGGTGATTATAGGTCTGGTCCATATATTCCATGGGATCCAAATGCTGCTGAAGGACTAAAAGATGTGTGGAGAAAAAACAAATCATATATCGATATGCCGAATCAGGAATTCTTAACATTTCTTAACCCAAGAGATATTTTCTGGGGTTTAAAATTATCGGTTGATCTTTAAT
>JAVHOU010000117.1:38233-46578 GCA_036170275.1 Ignavibacteriaceae bacterium | reverse complement strand
CATTGATAGTAATCCGTGATGAAAGCTTAATGACAATGCCGCAGCTTGTTACATTATTTGCTGTGGGCGGAAGAGCAGATTCTCAGTTAGGTGTAAAACTTGCATCCGCAGTAATGTTGGCTTTGCCTATAGTACTGGCTTATTTGTTCTTCCAGAAATATTTTATACAAAGTATGGCATCCACAGGTTTAAAAGAATAGAAAAATTTTATTTGATATGATTAAAAGACTTACACCAAAATTATTTCCTGATCCTAAACGAGTATTGCTTCAATTTTTTGAATTGAACTCTGCAAGAACAAAGAGAGTTATCCGGATGGTATTATCGTTGGATGAAAAAGAAGTAAGTAAAATTCTTAACAGGGTGATTAATGATTTTTCAAAAAGACATAAAAATTTTGAAGAAATTATATTCTTAAATTTTAAGAAAGTTGAAAAGTTTGTTCCGTACTCCGAGCTAATGAGCAGGGACAGGAAGCTGCTGATAGGTTCATATTTTTCTAAAGAATATTCAACCAGTGCTGCCGCACTATTTAATCCGTCAATGGTACCTCATCCAGATCAAACAAAAATTGCAAAAGATTCGCTTCGTTTCGTGGTAAGTCTTAGGGCTACCGGTGAAGGTCATATATCATCTATCGAATTCAGGGAAGGTGTCATTGATAAAAATTCTGAAGTTCATTTACATAAGAACTCAAGATATTTAGCACATCCCAAAATAATAAAATTAAAACGAGATGATATTTTAAATAAAAAACTTAAGTACACAACTAAATCTAATTTGGAAATCAAAGACTTATTGGATTCTAATTATTCATGTGATTTTTCCGAGGATGTTCAATTAAGTGAAAGAGTTTTATTTCCACATTCAAAAAGTGAATCAGTTGGAATGGAGGATGCAAGGTTTGTAAGATTTGTTGACGAGAATACTAATACATATTTCGGTACTTACACTGCTTACAATGGAAGGAAATTCAGAACTCAAATAATTGAGACTAACGATTTTCAGAGTTTTAAAATCGGTACACTTCATGGAAATGCAATTAGCGATAAAGGAATGGCTTTATTTCCAAGAAAAATTAATAATAAATATATAATTACATCGAGACAGGACAGTGAAAATATTTTTATAATGTCTTCGGATGATATTTATTACTGGAATGATGCAAAAATTATTAAAACATCGGAACAATCTTGGGAATATATCCAAGTAGGAAATTGCGGCTCACCAATAGAAACAGATAAAGGTTGGATATTAATTACTCACGCTGTTGGTCCTATGAGAAAATATGTAATCAGTGCTGTATTGCTTGATCTTGAAGATCCATCCAAAGTTATTGGATCATTAAATGATCCATTAATTGAACCAAACGAAGAAGAGAGAGAAGGTTACACACCAAATGTTGTTTATTCATGCGGTTCAATTGTTCATAAGAGCAACATAATAATCCCATATGCATTTTCTGATTCTGCTTGTGGTTTTGCAAAAGTTAAAATTTTGGAATTACTCAAAAAATTAAAATAGTCTGAATAAAAAAGATAAAAAGAGGTAAATCAATTGGAAATTAACAGATACTTTAAAAATCCAATCTTAACTAAAGACGATGTCCCATTTACAGTAAACAGTATATTTAATCCTGGCGCAGTTAAGTACAAAGATAAATACATTTTACTTTGTAGAGTTGAAATGCCAATTGGAAGATCATCACTTGTAATCGCAGAAAGTTTAGATGGATATAATTTTAAAGTTTCATCCAAACCAATACTTACTCCCGAAGATCATATAGATTGTTATGATTATGTGAAATGGGGGATTGAAGATGCGCGCATCACGCAAATTGAAAATAAGTTTTATTTAACATATACGGGATTTTCAAAATTTCAGCCACTAGTGATTCTGGCTGAGACAACAGATTTTATAAACTTTGAAATTCACGGTCCCATTTCTGAACCATCTAATAAAGATTGTTCTTTATTCCCAGAAAAAATTAATGGTTTTTACTGGAAAGTAGATCGTCCGTCTGCTGAAAGCCGAAAAGATATTTGGATAAGTCGTAGTCCAGATCTTATTCATTGGGGCGGTTATAAAATGCTTCTTGAACCAGAACAGGGCACCTGGGAACAAGATAAAATTGGTTCATCAAGTAATCCAATCAAAACAAAAGACGGATGGTTAATACTTTATCATGGAGTAAGATCTTTTGGGACAGGTTCTATTTATAAACTTGGTGTTGTTCTGCTCGACCTTGAAAAACCATGGTTAGTTATAGGAAAAAGTAAAGAACCTATTCTTTCTCCCGATCTTGATTACGAACGTATTGGTGATGTAAATAATGTGATCTTTTCTAATGGTTGGATAGTTGAGGAAAATGGTGATATAAAAATTTATTACTCTGGTGCTGATTCAAATATTTGTCTGGCTGAAACCAATGTTGAATATTTACTTTCACTTTGTAAATAGATAAATGAAATGATAGTAAAAACATTAAAAAAAATATTATTTCTAATTGTTATTTCATTTTTATTTAATGGACAGATTTTATATTGCCAATCAGACTTCCTTGTAAATAAATCTCATCTCGATTATCTCTATAAAGAAATTGTAGTAGATGGAAAAGAAATGGCTGTAATTCATATCTATTGTAATGCCCCGGATTATAAATATGTTGGCGATGATGATGAAGGATATGCTTGTGTTGATGATGCAGCCCGTGCAGCAATTTTTTATCTGGAATATTTTAAAGCATTTAACGATAGCTCAAGTCTTCATAAATATTATAATCTTATCGAGTTCTTATTATATATGCAAGCAAAGAATGGTTACTTTTATAATTTTATTTGGGAAGATAATTCAATAAACAAAACATTTAGAACAAGTGTTGCAGAGCCAAATTGGTGGTCGTGGCGTGCATTATGGGCAATGACGGAAGGCTATGAATATCTTATAAATAGTAATGATGATAGAAGTGTCAGAGTTAAACAAAGCATAACACAAATTATTGAGAACATCAAAAAAAATATTCCTAAAGAAAAAAATGATGTAACAGTTGAAGGAATCAAACTACCAGATTGGCTTCCATTTCAATTTGCATCGGATCAAGCAGCCTTGTTAACGATCATTCTTTCAAATTATTATAAAACAACTGGAGACAAAGAAATTTTGGATTATCTAAATTCTCTTGTTCAGGGAATTATGATGATGCAAATAAATGATTCCGATTTTGAATTTAATGGAGCATTCTTAAGCTGGCAGAATGATTGGCATGGTTGGGGAAACTCACAAGCTTATGCTTTGCTAAAAGCATATCAAGTTCTTGAAAATGAAGAATTAAAAACTGCAGCTTTGTTTGAGCTTAATAATTTTTATCAAAGATTATTTGAAGTTGGATTTTTAAGTTCATTCAGCGTAAGAAAAAAAGATTGCAAGTTTGAAATGATTGAATCAAATAAATTTAGCCAGATTGCATACATTATCAGACCAATGGTTTATGCACTGATTGAAGCTTACAAAATAACATCAGATTCAAGTTACGCAATAAAAGCAGGCAAAGTAGCACAATGGTTTATTGGTCGTAATCCTGCAAAAACTGTTATGTATAATCCGCATAATGGAATTTTTTATGATGGGATTGAAAATGAAAATTTGATCAATAAAAACTCTGGTGCAGAATCTACTATTGAGGGATTATTGGTTCTACTCAAGATATCGCAAAATCAAATTGCATTATTGTCTTTTCAATCTGATTGAATAATTATAATTAAAATGAAATATGTGTAATGCTAAAAAAGATTAAATTAAATAATAACTGGAATTTTTCGTTATCAAAAAATCATAATTCATCAAATGCATTAATTGATAGAAAATTTAAACCAGCGAAACAATTCCCAGCAACAGTTCCCGGAACAATTCATACTGATCTTCTAAAAAATGATTTTATTTCAGATCCATTCTATTCAGATAATGAATTACAGTTGGGATGGATTACAGAGTGTGATTGGCTTTATCAAACCAAATTTGATTTTAAAGGAAGTATTAAAAATAATATCGACTTAGTTTTTGAAGGCTTAGATACTATTTGTGAAATTTATTTGAATGGTATCAAACTCGGTGGAACTGATAATATGTTTGTTAAGTACCGATACAATGTTAAAAATATTTTGAAAGCGAAGGGAAATGAATTAAAGGTTTTATTCAAATCTCCCACAAGATTCGCTGAAGAAGAAGAAAAAAAATATGGCAAACTTCCTGTAGCATTAAATTCAACTCGAGTTTATATAAGAAAAGCACAATATTCTTTTGGCTGGGATTGGGGACCATCATTTCCTACTTCTGGAATTTGGCGAACTGTTTATTTAGAGGAATGGTCTGATGCAAAAATTGAGAATGTAACTTTTAATACAATCAGCATCAATAAAAAAAATGCTGAAATTGAAGTAAACATTGATGTAAATAATGCAGATAAAAATGTTATATCAATAGACGTTTCATTATCCAATGACGATAGGTTTTATGAACAAAAAATTCCTCTTACTACATCTTCAATAAACAAAATTAGTTTTAAGATTAATGAACCTAAACTGTGGTGGCCAAATGGAGAAGGTGAGCAGAACTTATATTTATTAAATGTAAAACTTGTTACAGAAAATATTGTTCTTGATGAAATTCGAAAAAATGTTGGCATCAGAAAAATAGAATTAGTTTTAAAAGAAAATAATAAAGCAACATTTAAGTTTAGAGTAAACAATAGAGAAATTTATTGCAAAGGTGTAAACTGGATACCTGCTGATTCATTCCTACCGCGAGTTACCGATAAAAAATATTCTGATTTACTTTCGTTAGCAAAACAAGCCAACATAAATATTGTAAGAGTTTGGGGCGGTGGTATTTATGAGAATGATAAATTTTATAATTTGTGCGATGAACTCGGATTACTCGTATGGCAGGATTTCATGTTCGCATGCGGTTCTTATCCCGAGAATGATGATTTTATAGCAAATGTAAATGAGGAAGTAACTCAGAATGTTTTGCGAATTCAACACCATGCTTGTCTTGCACTTTGGTGCGGCAACAATGAAAACGAATGGATTTGGTATCAGGAACAAAAAATATCTTATAAAAAAATGCCCGGATATAAAATTTATCATAAAGTTATTCCAGATATTTTAAAAGAGATTGATTCATCACATCCATATTGGCAATCTTCTCCTTTTGGAAATGATGTTAATCCAAATTCTTCTAATAGCGGCAACACACATCAGTGGAATATTTGGAGCAGATGGATTGATTATACTGAAGTTGTAAATGATAAAAGTCTTTTTGTTACTGAGTTTGGTTTTCAGGGTCCTGCAAACAAAGATACTTTTGAAAAATATTTACCAGTTAAAAACAGAAAGCTTAATGACAAAATATTTGAACATCATAACAAACAAATAGAAGGACCTGAAAGAATAATTAAATTTTTGAGCAGTCATCTTCCGATCAGAACTGAATGGGATGATTATTTATACCTGACTCAATTGAATCAAGCTTTCGCTTTAAAAACTTGTCTTGAACATTGGCGGACAAATGATAGAACAAACGGAAGTATTATTTGGCAGATAAACGATTGCTGGCCTGTTACAAGCTGGGCTATAATTGATTCTGAAATTAAACCGAAATTATCATACTATTTTGTAAAAAATACATTCGCACCCCTTTTACTATACTTTAAGGATGACGGAAGTAAGATTAAGATAAATTTACTTAACCAGAATAAAGTCAACATAAAAGGCAGATTGCGAGTGACGGTTATCGACACAGTTTCAAGAGAGATTGTTAAAGATATTTCTTATAAAGTAAGCACTGCTAATAAAAGCCTTTTAGAAATTAAATCCATACTTCGAGAAAAATTACCGCAAGAAGGAAACTGGATAATAACAACAGTTTTGTATGATGAATCCAAACGAATGATTACCAGAAATTATTATTTGACCAAACCCTGGAAATATATTATCCTGAAAAAACCAGAATTGAAATTGAAAATTCTAAAGATAAAAGACGGAACTTTTTTATTACTTAAAAGCGATTATCCTGCTTTCTTTGTTGATTTATATCATCAGTACTGTACTTTTTCAGATCGGGGATTTTTTATTCTACCCGGAGAAGAGATTGAAATAAAAATTAATGCAAAAAAAACAAATCAATTAAGAATAAAAGACTTTAAAATTTATTCATTAAATGACTACTTAAATAATTGAAACATTGTTTTGAATAAAAGGGAAATACAATGAAATATGAAAAATTAGGTCGCAGTGGATTAATGGTTAGTAGACTTTGCTTAGGCACAATGAATTTTGGAGCGATAACGCCAGAAAAAGAAAGCTTTAAAATAATGGATCGTGCTTTAGAACTTGATATTAATTTTTTTGATACTGCAAATGTCTATGGCGGTAAAAAGGGAGAAGGAATTACAGAAAAAATTATTGGGAAGTGGTTAGAGGAAAATAAAGAACGGAGAGACAAAATTGTGCTTGCGACTAAAGTATATGGTGAAATGGGCGAAAGGGTTAATGAAAAATATCTTTCTGCCTATCATATAAAAAAAGCTTGCGAAGACAGTTTAAAAAGATTGAAGACTGATCATGTTGATTTATATCAAATGCATCACGTTCATAGAGATACTCCTTGGGATGAAATATGGCAGGCGATGGAACAATTAATTCGTGAAGGCAAGATATTATATGTAGGCAGCAGTAATTTTGCCGGTTGGGATATTGCAACAGCAAATGAAGAGGCACGAAGAAGAAAATTACTTGGATTAGTAAGTGAACAGAGCAAGTACAATCTCTTTAATCGTTTTATTGAGCGTGAAATGATTCCTGCTTGCAATTATTATGGTGTGGGTATTATTCCCTGGAGCCCACTTGAAGGTGGATTATTAGGCGGAGTAATAAAAAGTTTAGGAAAGGGACGAAGAGGTAAAGATGAAATTATTAATAAATTAAAAAATAACAGAGAGCAAATTGAAAAGTGGGAAAGCTTTTGTAATGATTTTGGAGAGGACCCGGCAAACACCGCTCTTGCATGGTTATTAAATCAGGAGGGAGTTGTTGCTCCGATAATTGGACCAAGAACTCTTCAGCAGTTGGAATCATCAATAAAAACATTAGATATAAATTTTGATAAGGAATCTCTTTTAAAATTAGATGAAATTTTTCCACCGGCAGGTAAATCTCCACAATATTATGCCTGGTAAAAATATAAGTCTTCCAAAATATGGAAGGAGTAATTATGAGTAGCATTGTTAGATATATTATCGTCCTATTTATTGTTGTTTTGTTTTTTCCCGCATTAAATAAAATAAACGCTCAGCAAATAAATATTAATCGAGTTGAGCTGATGCCTAATATTCCATCTCCATATGAAATGAGAGATTGGAAAAAAGTTGCTGCAGGTTATGATAGCCTTGTATTTGATCTTACACGAACAGGACAATATCTTCCTCTAAGTTGGATAAATAATAACACAATTAATTATCCTCAACATAACAGCTTTGGTCTTCACACAGTAGTTGGAACCACTTCACCATCCTCTTCCGAAGCAATAAACATTTTGCCCGCAGTATTAGGTGCATCATTAATAGGTATAGATAAAAGTAATCAGAATGGATACAACTGGGTACTGATGTGTGAGGAATATTTTAATAAAGAAAACAATGCTAATGTCTATCTCAATCACCCAACAGGCAGTAATTGGGATGATTGGTGGTACGATGTAATGCCAAATGTATTTTTCTATCAGTTGTATAATCAATATCCAACTACTGGTGATTTTTCAAATCAGTTTTCTATAATTGCTAATCGATGGTTGGTGGCTGTTGATACAATGGGAGGCAGCACCACTCCGTGGCAAGTACCATATATGAATTATCGTGCATTTGATCTTATGACAATGAAACCACTTTCATCCGATGTATTTGAACCAGAAGCTGCAGGCGCAATAGCATGGATTCTTTACAATGCTTATGTAGAAACAGGAAATGAAAATTACAGAATAGGTGCTGAATGGTGTATGGAATATTTAAATTCCCTGACATCAAATCCTTCATACGAATTACAATTATCTTACGGTGCTTATACAGCCGCAAGAATGAATGCCGAATTGGGTACAAGCTATAACCTATCCAAAATAATTAATTGGTGTTTTGATGTCGGACCACTACGAAGCTGGGGTGCAATTGTTGGAAAGTGGGGAGGATATGATGTCAACGGATTAATCGGTGAAGTTAATGGATCTAATGATTATGCATTTCTAATGAATACATTTGAACAAGCGGGAGCGCTTATCCCATTGGTTCGATATGATGA
>JAVHOU010000117.1:0-38133 GCA_036170275.1 Ignavibacteriaceae bacterium | reverse complement strand
TAATGAATACATTTGAACAAGCGGGAGCGCTTATCCCATTGGTTCGATATGATGACCGTTATGCGCGTGCGATTGGTAAATGGGTTTTAAATACTGCTAATTCTGCCAGATTATTTTATACTAATTATCTTCCCAATCAAAATCAGGATAGCGAAGAGTGGTCGCATCTGTATGATACGAATTCTTACATAGGGCATGAGGCACTTCGTCAAACACAGTCTGTTAGTCCTTATGCTACAGGAGATGCAATAAGCGGCGGTTGGGGTGCAACTAATCTTGCACTTTATGGTTCCTCACACGTTGGAATATTAGGTGGAATCATTGACACAACAAATGTTTCTATGATTCTAAAATTAGATTTACTTAATACCGATTACTTCCATAAAAATGCTTATCCAAGTTTTCTTTATTACAATCCTTATCAATCAGAAAAATCAGTAATTATAAATGTTGGAAATGTACCCAGTGATATTTATGATGCAGTATCCAATACTATAATTAAATCAGGAATAACAGGAGAAACATCAATTATAATACCTGCTGATGGAGCTGTGATTGCTGTGATCATTCCTACTGGAAGCACAATAACTTATGATCTTGAAAAAGTTTTAGCCAACGGAATTGTTATTGATTATCTATCCGGACAAACAGTTTCAAATTATCCGCCAAGAATAAAATCACTTTCTTCAAAAAAAACGATTGTTACAATTGGAGATTCTACAAAAATATATTGTTCAGCAATTGATAATGATAATGATCAATTAAATTATGAGTGGTCCAATTCGGCTGGTAGTATTATAGGGACAGGTCCTATTGTGACCTGGTATACCGGGACAACACCTGGAAATGTTTCAATTAAATGTATAGTAAGGGATACCGATGGAGAACTGACTTCTGACTCTATATTAATTGAAGAAGTTGAATTCATCAACCATATCCCGATAATTGAAAAAATAATAGCAAATCCGCGGAAAATTCACCTCGGTTCAAATACGAATATTACTTGTATTGCATCAGATCTAGATAAAGACTCGTTAACTTTTAATTGGTCTTCAGCATTTGGAACAATTGCCGGAAGTGATTCATCTATTTTATGGACTGCACCGATCAATTCAGGTAATTACTTTATTGTTTGTTCAGTGAATGATGGTCGTGGAGGAGTTGCAATCGATAGTATCAGCGTTTCTGTTCGTGATACTTCAATTCAGCAAACGGGTGATTTTGTTGCGTTTTATCCTTTCGGCGGTAATGCAAATGATGCAAGTGGATTTAATAATAATGGAACAGTCTCAGGTGCCTTGTTAGCTGTTGATCGATGGGGAAATACTGCAAGCGCATATTCTTTTGATGGCATAAACGATAACATCAGAGTTTTGAGCAGTACAAGTTTAAATTTTCAAAATAGCGTAACTATTAATTTCTGGATAAAAGTTGGAGAATTTTTCGATAGGGAAGCTTACCCTCTTTCACATGGTAATTGGGAGAATAGATGGAAAATATCAATTACAAATAAACATATAAGATGGACTGTCAAAACTAACCAGGGAATAAAAGATCTTGATTCCGAAACTGAATTGACTTTGAATACTCTATACAATGTTACTGTGCTTTATGATGGATCAGATTATGAAATTTATATCAATGGTGAATTGGATGCGTTTACTTCTTTTACCGGATTGATACTGACTACTCCTATTGATTTAATGATAGGGCAAGTACTTCCCGGTAATACTCAATATAATTTTAAAGGTGTATTGGACGACATTAGAATTTACAATTATGCTTTATCCTATAGCAAAATTAAATCGCTGTATGATTACGTAGTTAATGTTAGTGATGAAAAACAAATTGAGTTACCTAAGAATTATGGATTGACACAAAACTACCCCAACCCGTTTAATAATCAGACTAATATTGAATTTCAGGTTCCAAATCAATCTGTAATAAAACTGGAGATATATAATATCCTCGGTCAAAAAATAAGAACACTAATCAATCAAGAGAAATATCCAGGGAATTATTCTGTAAGCTGGAATGGAGAAAATGATTTTGGAGATTCAGTGAATTCAGGGATCTATTTTATAAAACTTAGTTCTGAGAATTTTTCGGATACAAAAAAAATGACGTTACTAAAATGAAATATAAAAAGTTTAATAAAGAGACTTAATATGAAATTAAAATATCCTTCAATCTTAATTGTCTGTTTATTAATGTTAATGATATTAAGAGTAAACGGACAAGATAAAAGCTTGCTAACAATTGAAAGCACAAAGGAAGTTGGACAAATAGAAGTCGGAGGTCCTTATGTGGGTATTGAAATTCATAAAAGTTTTCCTTTATTGAATCGAATAAGTTTTTATTATCCTGTTGCAAACAGCATTGATATTAGTGAGGATTATTGGAAGCGTGAAAATTTTAGAATTATGTCTGTTGGATTGAAGGTTGGTAATTCAGAGAAAAGATTTCTGAAAAATCAAACTTATAAAGTTTCTCAAACACCATATTCTGTTTCCTTTAATGGAAATGATTTGAACAGTGAAATAAAAATCAAATATGAATTTTGTAAAAATGAACCCGCAATGGTGATTACGTATGAAATAACAAATTCATCTGATACTAAAAAAGATTATGAAGTATATACAAGGTTGGAAGCAACACTTCGGACAAGTCATACTTATAAAGTTATAGACAGTGCGTATACTGAATATCAAGAAAACGGATCAATAATCAGGATTAATTATCCCTTTGTCGAAACTGGTAATTCCCAAATATTTCTTATGAATACAGGAATGAAACCTTCGAGTTTTACAAGTAAAAAAGAAAATAATAAAGGTTATAAAAATCTTGATGATTGGTGGTTGAAAAACAATAGTCCTCTACCAGAAAAAATAATTCAGAAAGAGAATCTAAGCGAACCGGTTGCTGCATACATTTATAAAAAACAAGTAGCTCCAAAAGCATCAATTAAAATTATTCAAATTATTGGATCGTCATTAATTTCAGAAGCTATAGAAAAAACTGATTACCTATCAAAAAATTATCAAAAAGAAGTTGATGAATATGAAGATTACATTTTAAAAGAAGCTTTAGACAAAAATATAATCGTTACCAGCAATAAAGATTTTGATTTTACTTCAAGATGGGCAAAAGCAGTACTAACTACGAATGCTCATTATTTAAATGGAAAAATCGTTCCAATGCCCGCACAGGCAGAATACAATTTTTATTTTACGCACGATGCATTATTAACTGATTTAGCCGCAGTAAACTTCGATCTGGATAGAGTTAAATATGATTTAAAATATATTATCAGTTTAGCGGATACGAATAAGGTAATCCCTCACGCATATTATTGGAAAGATACAACATACAAAACCGAATTTGCTGGAACAGAAAACTGGAATCATTTTTGGTTCACATTAGTGTGTGTTCGTTATCTACGACATTCAGGTGATAAAGAATTTCTGAATCAATTATATCCCTATATCGAGAAGAGTATTGAAACAGCAATGAAAAATAAAGGTGAGGATGATTTGATGTGGTCGTTCAGACCTGATTGGTGGGATATCGGCAATAACTTTGGACCACGCGCTTATATGACGATTCTTGCTGTCCGTGCCTTAAGAGAATTTAATTATTTATCCACAATATTGAATAAAGAAAATTCCAAACTTAAGTTCTATGAAGAGCTCGCAAACCGAATGAATAAAAAATTAGTTAATTCACTTTGGGATGATAAACTAAATTATCTTATAAGCTACTTTGAAGATGGATCGAAAGATACACACATTTATATGGGTTCGCTGCTAGCATCGCATTTTAATTTACTTGATGCAGATAAAAATTTAAAATTGATAACAACTGCCAAAGAAAACTTATTAGATGAAAAACTTGGTATCTATACTTTATTTCCAATGGATCTGCATTTACTGATTGATTATATGAAGTTTGCTGGAAATGAAGCCGGCGATCCTTATCATTATGCAAATGGTGGAATCTGGCCGCACGGAAATTCCTGGTATGCTCTTTCATTAGTCAGTAATGGATTAAATGATGATGCTTATAAATTTATAAGAAAGACAATGACTTTGAATGGAATTATAAATAGTCCAAATGGTCAACCAGCTTTATACGAGTATAGGATAAGTGATAAGAATGATCCAGCAATTTATGGTAAGATTGATAAGCCCCAGTTTTTGTGGGCAGGCGGATGGTATTTTTATACTTTGTATAATTTATTTGGACTAAGAGAAAATGAATGGAATATTTCCTTTAGTCCGTTTATTCCTGAAGGAATGGATTCTGTTCAATTAACCGTAACTATAAATAGAGTTCCAGTGTTAGTTAATATAAATGGGAAGGGAAGTAAATTATCTTCAATAAAATATGATGGGATAGAAATCCCATCAGCTATTATTCCGAGTAATATAAATAATGTAAAAAAGATTAGTTTAAAATTAGGTGACTCTAATTCACCTTACTTAAATTCAGCAAATGCAATTGTCATTGCACCAATGTATGATAAAAAAACTAAAACACTTGAATTTGAACTTGAATCATTTGAAGATCATCTAATCGAATTACAAATTATATCTCCAATCGAAGTTCAAAGTGTTTTTATAAATGGCAGTCAATTTATTACTGGTATAACAGAATCAAAGAAAAACAATGTGAATGAAATAAATCTAAGGCATACTTCAGATTTAAAGCGAAATCATTATTCAATAAAATTTAAATAAGGTTTGTAATGGCAGAAGTATTATTAAAGAATGTTACAAAAATTTATGATGGCGGAAACAAAGTTGTTACCGATGCAAATTTTAAAGTAGAAGATAAAGAATTCGTGGTGCTTGTAGGTCCATCTGGCTGCGGAAAGACGACAACACTAAGAATGATCGCCGGACTTGAAGAAATTACAAGCGGAGAAATATTTATTGATGGAAAACTTGTAAATAATCTTCCACCTAAAGATCGTGACATTGCAATGGTTTTTCAGAACTATGCACTTTATCCGCATATGACTGTTTATGAAAATATGGCATTTGGTTTAAAGCTTAAAAAAGTTGATAAGAAAGAAATTGACATAAGAGTCAATGAAGCAGCTAAAATTCTTGGATTGGAAAACTATCTTAATAGAAAACCAAAAGCACTTTCCGGCGGACAAAGACAGCGCGTTGCAGTTGGCAGAGCTATTGTGCGTAAACCAAAAGTATTTTTGTTTGATGAGCCGCTTAGCAATCTTGATGCAAAACTAAGAGTACAGATGAGAACAGAAATTTCTAAACTTCATAAGCAGCTTGGCGCTACTATGATTTATGTTACTCACGATCAGACCGAAGCAATGACGATGGGGGATAGAATTGTTGTTATGAAAGATGGAATAGTTCAACAAATAAATACCCCGCTTAACTTATACAATAATCCGAGTAATAAATTTGTAGCAGGATTTATCGGAAGTCCCGCAATGAATTTTTTAAGTGCGATGATATCAGGAGAAAATAATTTGATGTTTACAAGTCATAACTCTGAAATTATTTTTCATCCTTCATCAGAACAAAAGAATTATTTAAAAGATTATGTTGGACAAGAGATAATAATTGGTATCAGACCGGAAGATATTTCAGTTGAAAATGATTCAGACAAATCAATTGAGATCGATAGCACTTTAGATGTTATTGAACCAATGGGCAATGAATCATTCATTTATTTTGAAATAGAGAAAGTTCAGTTTATAGCAAGAGTAAAATCATTACACGATTTGAAAGTAGGAGAAAAGATCAAGCTGTATATCGATTCGGGAAAGGTTTATTTGTTTGATAAGAAATCAGGTAAAAACATTTCTCAAAGTGATTCGAAATCTAAGTACTATTAAATAAATTACATTATCAGAAATTTTTAATAGCAGTATTACGATATTTGATTGGCATGCAAAATAGCTAGTAATTGAAAACACCTATTAAAACTCTCTTATAAAAATAAAAGTGATTAAAACTGTTTTTTTGCTTTACATATAGTTGCGGAGAGACAGGGATTCGAACCCCGGAAGGACTTGCATCCTTAACGGTTTTCAAGACCGCCGCATTCAACCACTCTGCCATCTCTCCATTTTTATGACCCAGAAAGGATCAAAATTGCGAGGCAAATATAATCATACTCGTTATTTCTACAAATTTATTTTGGGTATCTTTTCAAGGAATAATGAGGAATTTTGATTATGAATTTGAATAATTTAACTCCCTTTTTAAAATTACTTGCGAGTGAAAGTGCAGGTATCATAAAAAAATATTATAGGAATAAAATTAATGTAGAAACCAAAACCGATCTTTCTCCCGTAACAATTGCCGATAAATTAGCTGAGGAAAAAATGCGGGAGTTGATACACAAAGAATTTCCTTTGCACGGAATTATTGGTGAGGAATTTGGAAATGAAAATTCTGATGCTGAATATGTTTGGGTTTTAGATCCGATAGATGGAACTAAAAGTTTTATCTCCGGTGCACTAAGTTTCGGAACTTTGATCGCTCTGCTTAAAAATAAAAAACCGATTGTTGGTGTTATTAATCATCCTATCTTAACTGAGTTTCTAATTGGCGATAATAAATCCTGTTGGCTGAATCAAAATAAAGTTCATATTCGGAAATGTAAATTACTTTCACAGGCTACTCTGCTTACAACGGATCATTTAAACATAGCAAAGTATCAGAATAAAAATGGATTTGATAATCTAGCTCAACAGGTTAAGCTATACAGAAACTGGGGTGATTGTTATGGTTACTATCTTTTAGCCACTGGTTATGCTGATATAATGATTGATCCAATTATGAGCATCTGGGATTCTATGGCACTAATCCCAATTATAAATGGTGCAGGTGGGATGATAACTGATTATCAAGGCAATGATCCGGCTAATGGTTCAAGCATTGTTGCTTCAAATATATCAATACATAAAAATGTTATCAGAATTCTAAATGAATGATTCTATTAATATAGTAATAGAAAGATAGTGATTACTGCAGCAGCTAAAGCAATATATTTTATACTGCTATATCTAAAGGAAACGATCATTGATATTATCCATAATAAAGTTACAAGCATCAGTCTTACCGGAAAAAGTTTGCTGATAGTTGGTATAGATGAATTGATGTAACCAAATTTATATGTTAGATAAAGTGGATTTATTAATACTAATAATGTTACAAATAGAATTACAGTAAGCATTGAAAATTTTTTTGTTTTCTTATTGTTATTAAAAAATTCCAGCCCCGTTCTGATCGCTAATAATAAACCAATATAGATAAATAAAAATTGTAATACGTTAACAGCCGTTGGAATTTTTCCAAAAAACAGTAACAGAACTTTTTTATTGTCAGGCAATCTGTAAGTTTTATCTTTGTACTTCAATTCAACAAAATACTCTAATGTTTGCAAAGGTTTTAGAGATTTGATACTTCCTTCTAAAATCATCTTTGAAGTTTTTAGCTGTGATGATAACCAAACGGAATCAGAGTAACTTTTCCAGAATAATTTGCCGGAAAGATTTTTAACATCGGATCTAATTACTACACTAAAATCATCTTTACCATAGTGAACTTTTTCAAATCGATATGAAACTTTTTCGCCTTCTATTCCAAAGGTGCCTGTAATGGGATAATTTTTATCAAGCAGATTAAAGATGTAAATAGATAAAAAAGTAATTATAAATGAAGCTAACCAAAGAATAAGCTCATTTTTTTTCATATTTATTTTTTTTAATTGTACAGGTAAAGTTAAGAATAAATTGATCCGAAAAGTTAAAAACAAAAAAGCCCCGAAAATTATCGGGGCTGAAATTAAAAATAATTTTTAAAGAGACGTGCCGATTTTAAATCTCAGGTTTATAAATATTTTTGTTATTCCAAAACTTCCAGTATTCAGAGTTGATAAACTTATAGATGGACCAATTGAAAAGGCACTAAAACCCCATCCTTCCATAATTTTTTGAACAAGCAAATTTAAATTGTACTGAGGTTCTCTGTATTTACTCCCCGGCATCCCATCAAAGGCAAAATCGAATGTGCTTCCTGCAAGTGATAATTCCCTGAAAGCAAAACCAAAATGCCATTCATCCAGATATTGAGCAAGATAAGCGCGACCTCTTGTTGATCCAAGGATGGAAACAGGGTAGCGCAATTCCCAGTTTAAATAGGATTGATTATTATCGATAATTCTTGCCTGGTATTTTATGGTATCATTTTTAATAACAGTCGTTCCTTCCGTTTCTGCAAGATAGCTTTGTCTTTTTGACTCACCAATTTTGGAAGTAGCTTTTAAATATCCGAACTCAAAAAAGTTACCAAATGGCAGAACATAATTTACCTGGAATCCTTCACTAACAATTATAGTATTTTGGTTCTGATCTTTCATTGCTTGAATCATTGCATCAATATGACTAAAGATTCCTGCCCTTAACCCGAGTATATGAAAGTTAGCTTCCATAAAATTTGTTTCCAATGAACCTGAATAAGGAGTTCCAATTCCAATAGATAAACCCACATCCTGCTTTAATGCTAATCCAAGTCGCTCACCGCCCTGTAATTGTAAAAATGGATTAACATAACCAAGCGTTGGAGATATTTGCATTTTGGTTGGAGGCTGCAGGACTTTACCCAATCTAATTTTTTGTACCACTCTAGTAAAAACGCTTGAATAAGTTATATCTTCTTCAAGGTTCAATTTGAATGGATACGTAATAATTCGAGCTCTTAACTCTGGAGTCACGGCGAGAAATGGATAGAGAACACTTTTTATTGAAATAGTTTGATTGTTAGCATCTCTCAAATCAACAACAATCTCTGCTTTGGGATCTGGAGGATCAATAAATAGAACTTCTTGAATTTTGATGAATAGACTATCATCCAATGGCTCCATTTGATAATATACGATCTGTTCCGTTTCTTCCTGAGCAAAGAGAGAATTTTTAAATCCTATAACTGAAATAAGGATTAGGAAAAGGACAATGTGCTTATAAGACTTCATTTTGATTGATTACCCATTTATTATTATTTGGAAAACTCTGTAAAGAAGAACGAGTCACCAACTTGAACCCGATCTTTTGATTTTTCATCAACAACAGTGAAGAAGAAGTTAACTTTATATCTTCCATCAGATTCGCGTAGATTCCCGTTCTTGTCTAGCCAATCTCCAAATGAATTTGCTGTTGATGCAATTTTTAAAGTAACATTATAAACTAAATTACCATTGCTGTCTTTAATTGGACCATTGACTGAAATAGGACCCGCCCACGAGACTTTTAACTGATCTGGTCTTATATCAATTATCGTTACTTTGAATACCGTAATTCTTTGAAGTTCCTGAACATAAATATCTGATGCATTCATCTTTGTTGTTACACGTTCAATTTTTACTTCGGGAGCTTTATTTGGAATAACTTTTATCCTGTCTTCCTGCGATCCAAATTTTATAACAACTTCTGTTTGATCTGTAAGATCAAATCTTTTTTCCTGTCCCGGCGGAATTGTTGCAATTACAACGTTTGGATTACGGGGATCAATAATAGTAGCAGGAACGCTTCCTGTATTGGTTGCTGTATTCCAGGTGTATTGTATAAAAGTCTGCTTTGCAGAAATAGGTGATTGTAAAAGTGTTTGTTCCTCAACAATTTCTTTTTTGGGTTCCTCTTTTGTTGGCGGAACATAATCTTTTAAAGTTTCTAATTTTTTGTTAAGTGTTGCTAATTGCTCTTTCATTTTCTCGTTTTCAACAACTACGTTAGGATCAATCTTAATTGTAAAATCAATTCCAAGAGCATAGAGTGAATCTAGGATTGTAATCAGCGAATCTCTAACAGATTTGTTAACTGTATTTTCTTCCAATGCCACTCTGCGCAGGTCTAGATTAGCTCCTTTTAGCGCAAGCACTGTAATTACAAAGATGTACAGTACCTGGTAGATAACAAATTTACTGTCTCTGTTTTTATTTATCATTTTAAAATCTTGTTATTTTTTAACTACTATTGATTCTAAATATTTTAATCCGGTTAAAGTCTTTTCATCTGCTAATGAATGTGAAGCCTGATTTATAGCATTAGCAAGCGTGGATAACTCAGTTAGCTTTTGAGAACTTAATCCTTCAAGTTGATTGATCTTTTCAGAAAGAGAACTAATTGATGTAAAGTTTCTGTTCATTATCTCGCTAAGTTTTGCTGATTGTTCAACAAGCAACTTAAATTTTTCAACATCAGCAAGGGAAAGTTCTGTTCCATTTCCCAATCCGCTTTGGGATGAATTAAGCTGTTTTAAAATGTTTTTTGAATTTTCTACTTGAATTCTAGAAAAATATTTATCTCTTATATCAACAACGTGATTAACTATACTTTGAAATTCCATTCCGAGCTGGTCTAAAACTGGTTCAAATAATTTTCCGATTGCCAGAACAATTAGTGCTTTCACTTCAAAAGGTACTGAGAGACCAAGAAAAACCTCTTCTCCAAGCTTGATACTAACTAGTAAAATTGCAGCACCAATAAGAGGAAGAGCGGTAGCAACACTATCAATTACACTTGAATAAGAATTAATTACTCTGTCTATCGTAGCACTGGCAGGTGTTCTTATAATTTCCAATTTTAATTTACTGAAAGCCAGATATGACAGAAACAGAAAGAAAGCATAAGTCAAAACTGGCAGCCACCAAAAACTATATGGTATAACTGATTCTTCTACCGGTTTCCAGGTAGGGAATAAAGATTTTGCAATGTCAATAGTAACGTTTCCTAGTATTGGCACTTTAGAAAGGTCTAAGAAAAATGAGACTATTAATGCAACAAAAGAAATTATTGCCGGTTTAAGGATAATACTAAACTGAACTTTTCTAATTGCAGATCTGCTGTATTCTTCCAGCTCAAGTTCAAGTTCGTTATTTGCAACATCAGGATTAAGCATGTTTTTTGTATTATCTTTTATTGTTGATTGTGAATTTGTCATCGGACTCCTCAAGAATTATCTTAATTAATTTCTGTTAACGAAAAATCAGTATTTGTGGTCCACGAACTAAATTAAACGGTTTCTAATTTGGGCAATTATCATACCAATACTCCTTTATTATTTGGGTACTAATTATTTAATTATACTTAAAATTTTTATTTGAAGGGACGATTGTTAGTTATTTAACTTAAATCTACATCTCTAAAATAAATATAAAGTTACTATAAACAGAAAAAAATCTATTTTTTATTTACTTCATTATCCAAAAGTAGCTAAGTGAGATGAATATTTAACATTATGACTAGCACAGGTTAAAAATTCCTTACAATCTTGTAATTATTACAGGCATATTTTTAATATTTAACTTCTATTATCAGATAAAATAACATATAATTTTTTTATCTTTGATGTGAGTCTTTTTTAATTCTTAAATCTATCCTGATTAAATGAACAATAATCCCAGACTGTTAGAAATTAATACTCGTGTGTGGTTAAACAGATATGGAAATAATTATAAACTTTCGTCTGTTTCGGACAAACAAATAGACCAATGGAAAGAAATTGGTTTTGACCTTATTTGGTTGATGGGTATTTGGAACAACAACAAAGATGTAATTGATGAATATTGCTTTGAACCAGATTTAGTTGCTTCATATAATAGTGTATTAAAGGATTGGAAGAAAGATGATGTCATTGGATCACCCTATTCAATCGACAGATATGAAGTAAATCCCTTAATTGGTAATAAAGAAGATCTTATTCGATTTAAAAAAAGATTGAACGATAAAGGAATTAAACTGATCCTTGACTTTGTGTGCAATCATTTCAGTGCAAAGTCATCATTAATCTGGAGCAATAAAGAAATTTTTTTACCTGCGGATGAGTTTATCTTTAAGAATGACCCGTACACGTTTTATAGATCACCAGCAAATGAAAAGGAATATCTTGCGCACGGACGTGATCCACTGTTTCCTCCCTGGAAGGATACTGCACAAATCAATTTCTACAGCAAAGAAGCAAGGACTTTTTTAATAGATATACTTTTAAATCTTACCGATGTTTGCGATGGAGTAAGATGTGATATGGCAATGCTTCCGCTTAATAACATTTTTTTTAACACCTGGATTGGCGTGATTAAAAAATATGGTTTTGAACGACCCGCAAAAGAATTTTGGGAGGAAGCAATATCACTAGTTAAGAAAAAAAGAAATGATTTTATCTTTATAGCAGAAACTTATTGGGATCTTGAATGGCAGTTACAGAACCTCGGATTTGATTTTACTTATGATAAAAAATTAACCGATAGATTGGTTGGCGGGGATATCCATTCCATTAAAGATCATCTTTATGCCGATTATAAGTACCAGCAAAAGTCTGTAAGATTTTTAGAAAATCATGATGAAGAAAGAGCTGTCATAAAATTCGGCAGAGAACGTTCTTTAGCTGCTGCTGTAATTATGAGTACAATTCCTGGTATTGCGTTTTATTTTGATGGTCAGTGTGATGGAAAAAGAATAAAGTTACCTCTTCAATTAGGCAGGGAACCTGAAGAAAAGCAAGATGAAAAAATAAAAGAATTTTATCGTAACTTATTTCAGATAACAAAAGCTGAGGTTTTCAGAAAAGGTGAGTGGAAGTTACTTGAACCAATTGCAATTGGACAAAATGATCACAGTTTTGAAAATTTACTTGCATGGCAATGGCGGTTAGAAGATGATGTTAGAATCGTTATAATAAATTATCACAATTCTACTTCAAGATGCAGACTAAAGTTTGATATAAATGTTTCTTCAGATGAAATTATTTTATCTGATCTTTTGAATAGAAATACATATAAACGTTCGGTTAACGAAATAAATGAAAAAGGTTTATTTGTTGAACTCAAATCCTTCAACAGTCATATTTTTTCGTTTTAGGAATTTTGAATAATTAAAATGTTGGCTAATTAAATTATATGATAAGAACTGATTTTCTGACCCAACAATGATGTTTATTTTAGTCTTCTCGATACTTATGTTAGCGAATCAAAAATACATTTATAACATCTAACAATTTAAATTATGGCAAAAAAAAATAACAATATAAATCGTGAGCGGAAGATTGGTAAGCAATCAATAGAAAAAAAATCTCTTATCGATAAAAAACATAAAAACACAATTTGGACAATCCTCATCTTGATTATT
The DNA here is from genome assembly GCA_036170275.1 of Ignavibacteriaceae bacterium. Taxonomy (GTDB): domain Bacteria; phylum Bacteroidota; class Ignavibacteria; order Ignavibacteriales; family Ignavibacteriaceae; genus IGN3. The sequence goes on along the minus strand of JAVHOU010000117.1, from coordinate 24,971 downwards.
CTGCTTGTGTTCTTTATTATCAACAATACAAGAAAAGAACCGGAACAAGGACCTTATCCACCAAACTATAATCCCGCACAAACTAAATCGCTTAACTGAAAAATAAATACAAAGGAAAATGTTTATGATTAGTAGACTGATCTTAATTCTAATATTAACGTTTGCTGTAAATACATTTAGCAATAGTAAAACAACGTTGAAAATAAAAGACAATAACTCATTTAATTTTTTTGAAATTAATAAAGAAGGGGATAAGGCTCCAGATTTTTCACTAAAATCGGTTAAAGGTAAGACAGTTAAGCTTTCAGATTATAAAGGCAAAATTGTTATAGTTGATTTTTGGGCAACCTGGTGTCCGCCGTGCAGAAAAGGAATTCCTGATCTTGTTTCTATCCAGAAAAAATTTAAGAAGGATGTTGTTGTAATAGGTATTTCACTTGATGCTGAGAAAACAATTAAAGATGTTCCTGCATTCGTAAAAAACTACAAAATAAATTATCCAATACTTTACGGTGATGAAAAGGTTGTAGTTGATTACGGTGGTATTCAATCGATTCCAACAGCTTTTGTTATCGATAGAAAAGGGAACATTGTAGATTCACATATTGGGCTTGCTGATAAAGATGTTTATATAAATAAAATTAAAGAATTGCTTAAATAATAATTTAGAAACAAGAGGCTGTTTCAAAAGTAATTTTTACTGTCGCACTGAGCCTGTCGAAGTGTGAATTCATTCCATAATGTTAGTCTTCGACAAGCTCAGACTGACAAATTGAGACTTTTGAAACAGCCTCTTGTCATTGTACTCTTTAAAATAAAAAATCCTAATTCAAATGAATAAGGATTTTTTGTTAGATCCGTTTCGTTATGAAAAATCTTTTTATAAACCATCACGTAAAAATCTTGGTTCTTCCAAAGTAAGCATTAAAGAAATTCTGTGTGAATCAGGAAGCCGGTTAATTTCAGATTCACTAAATCTTGCAAATGAATAATCAATATTTAGTTTAGGAAGTTTAACTCCTGCACCAATTGTAAATTGTTTAACATCATTATATCCTGCACGAACAGAGATAATATTTTTATAGTTATATTCAAATCCGGCATGCATATCAAAGCTAACGGGACCAATATTAAAATTTGAAGCGAATCTTCGGTTTTCAAATCTTATATCAAAATCCAAAGCAGGCATAATATAACCGCCAAGAATTTCTACAAATTTATACGCACCGCCTACTTTTAAAGTCGGAGAAACAAGTTCATTTCTTCCTGTGCTCCAGGCAACTAAAGTAGTTGTTGCATCCTGCAGGTTTGCACCGAGAAATAAATTTTCCATTGGTACATAATAGGCACCAACATCAAATCCAATTCCATTTGCGGAAGCAATATCGCCCAAATCTCTTCTTATAATTTTAGCATTAACTCCCCAATAAAAATTTTCAGATTGTCTTTTTGCAAAAGTTAAATAAAATGCCCAATCCTGATTACTGAATTCTGTAATTTTAGAATAATCAAGTCTATCACCGTTAATATCAATAACACCATCACCGTTAGCATCGTAAAGCGCATTACGTGTATCGGGAATTCCATCAACACCTAATCTCATTACACTTAATCCAAAACTCATATCTGTGCTGTAAGGAATTGCAACTGCTCCGTAATCATAATTAACTAAATTGCCAAACTGCTCGGAGTGCATTAAGGAAAGCTGCGGATAATTTAGGTTTGCAAGTCCGGCAGGATTGTAATAACCGGAAGTAACATCATTAGCAACTGCAACAAAAGCACCGCCCATACCAAGTGCTCTTCCGCCAACACCAAGCGCCATAAACTCACCAGCGTATTTGCTAATTACAGTTTGCGATTGCAAAGTTGTGCTGATAAAGAGAAGTGTGATTAAAAGAAAACTTGATTTTTTGAACATAAAATGTAACTCCTGTTAGCAAAGGATTAAATCTTGGTTGAGAAAATTGAGAATTAAGTCTCTAAAGTCAAGGCTAAATTAATTAGAAATAAAAGATTGATTTAAAATGTCAGCAAAAATTAAATTATTCGATTGTAAATATATTACTCACTATTTCATCAGTCCAGTTTTGACCCTGATTAAAACTATACGGAATTCTAAGTCTAAATGTACCGCTTTCATTGATGAAAACATTATCTATCCGTACTTCAAGATAACCTATTGTTAAGTCGATTCCCGGGCAAAGTGCAAGACACGGTAAACCAAAATTACTATGCTCACTCCAGGTTCCATTTTCATTCTTATCGATATAAAATGCAACAGCAGTACAGCAGCTTGCAAGATGAGCAGTTATTGAATTATAGTTTACTATAGCAAGACTGATTGTATCATTATTAGCGTAACTGGATTTATTTGTCTGTGCAGTTAGTTTTTGTTTTGTATCATTTGGATCAGATGAACAACTGTAAACACTAAATATCAGAACCAACGGAATAAACAGAAAGTATTTCATTAGCTTTTTCAAAATCTCATTTCCTTATCACTTAACTTTAACTTAGAACATTATTAAGGAAATTTCAAAGTAATTATAAATCACTAAGGCTTTGTGAACAAAAACTACTTGGGAAAATATTTTCTCCTTAGATTTCTATATGCTATGACGTCTCTTGTCCCGATGCTAATCGGGCTCTTTTTTTAAGCAGTTAGGCTTTATACTAAATATTTTTTAGCATATCTATTCCGTGATGAAAAATATCCGCTAAGTACAAAGCTTTCTTTTCAGAAAAATTTTCCTCAACTAACAATCTCATAATATCATCGTGATGTATTTTTACTTTGTTAGAATGACAATACTTTATAAAGGTGTAAAACCGCCTCCAATCAAAGGGATGTAACATTGATTTGTTTGCTTTGTGTGTGAATCTATCAAAAATAATTTTAGCACCAGCCGGTAATTTTGGTTTAGTGTTTGATTCAGATTGAATATTTAAACGATAACGTTTTTTATAAGTTGAATTATATTTTTTTAATAGGTCTTTAAAAATGGATTTTGCTGCAATAACATAACTTCTATACGTTGTAGGTTCGGGATTCCACTTATTTGCTCTGATTTCAACAATAATTTTATTTTTTTCTTCTGGTCTTGCAATTAACTGACCAAATAATTCAATGTTACCTAAATTGTTTGTTGGGATAACATTCATAATATCATAATCAATATATCCGTCGATATCTTTAACAGAATTATAGGAAAATTCTTTTTCGTCTTTAATCAGGCTTTCAAAATTTTGGATAAAACTTCTTGATGGTTCTGAAATGCCAATATAAATATCAGGCAAAATAGCTTCCATATTTATTTATTTACTTTTTGTGATAATTGTTTAACAATTGTAAATATTAATTAATCCTTATTTTCTTTTAACATTTTCAAGTGCCGCTTTATTCCAACTTTTGAATTGTGCTCAAAGGCTAATTCATAGTAATGAATTGCTTCTGGTATATTTCTCAATAACTCTTTTATTTCACCAATTGTCCTATAAACAATTGCTGTTTCATTCGGATATTTATACAAACCTTCTTCCAAGGCACGCTCAAATAACAAAATAATTTCTTCAGCAATTTCCTCGTTCATATTATTCTTTTTTTCCTTAAATCGCTCTTTAGCTAAATCTGAAATTTCATACGCAGATAAATAATTAATTCTTTCTGTTTCCCATTTTTCTTTGTCTAAAAAATTTCCATTAAAGCTATATCTAAATATTCCTTTCTCTTTATAAGTCAGATGAAGTTCCATTTTTTCACAGTCAAAATAATATGAATCTGTCCATCCAGTTTCTGGATTTGTTTTCCAAAGAATTGAACCCTCTTCTAAGTCAAAAAAGTTAAGTGTATTAGAATCATCAGTATCACTATTACAACATTGGCAAACACAATATCTTCCATTTTCAGAAATACTATTATTATAAAGATTTGCAGAAAAGCTGTGCTTTAATAAAATCTCTCCAGACAAATTAAACGCATAATAAATTCCTTTAAGCCCTTCTCCAAATAACCAATCATTAATAATAAAATTTCCATTGTTAGATATTTTTCCATCGTTTGGTCTTTCTAGTTTTCCAATTTGTTTTACAACATCATTTTTTGCTATAATATAAGTGCCTTCGCCACTTGTTCTAAATCCTCCAATACCGCTTTCCCAATCAAAATCAGACCAAGCAATTGTAAACAAACCATTCAATGATTTTGAAAAACTACCAAAGAAATTTATATCATCAACCCGAGCGAATGTGTCATTTGTTTTAAGAATCATATTTTAACACACCTTAAATATTGTAATTATGCTTAAAGCCTAACTATTACCTAGGCATTTACTCCTCTATATTGTATTAGTCTGGAATTTAATTTCTTTTATTATATGATCAAGATCGGGAAATAGTGTAGACCAATTTATGTTCAAAACGGAAAGCTCGTCTAATATATTTTTTTTAGAACCAGAAGATATTTCAAACTTAAAGAGATTTCTATTTAACTCATCTTCTAAGGGTGTGGAGTTCTCAGGATGAAAAGTAAAACGTGAACCTTGCGATAATATTCGCCCAAGTTGAACATTAGGTATAACTCTGATTGGATATTTAGTTTTTATCATATAATCAATGTTTTTATAAATGCTTTCAATACTATTTATAATTTTCTCATTATTTTGGTAAATAATATCTTCCTCATCAGCACCACTATAATGCCCTCTTGAGTATAAAATGTATACTACACCATTAGTTTCTTTACCATCATCATTTTTATGCTTTAATGAAGCAAAAAATAGTGCAACCAAAGGATTGGTAGACCAATCAAGTAATCTTGTTGGTAAGCCATGATGTTGGGCTAAAAAGTACTTTTCAGTTAAAGTCAAGTTGGAAGGTAATAAATGTGGAGACCTTACTAAGAACTGATTTAAAATGGTATACTCATAAGCTGTTTTTTCATCACTTGCATTTTTTGCTGCATCTATGAACGAGGACCGTTCGACCTTTGGTTGAAGTTCCCAAGTGATATCTGCATGCCCTCTAAACCAGAAATTAGGTTTGTACTTGTACCAAGATGGGCCAGATCTTTTACCCGAATAATATTTTTCAATTTTTTTTTGATAAGCTATGTTGTGCTCTTGAATGATTAAGAGGAAATCATTTACTGATATTATTTCTTTCATAATTTTTTTCATAGTTTATAACGGCATTGTTTTTAAGCCGCAACACATAACAGGGAAGCCAAGTCAAACCCAAATGCCAAAGATTAATCCCGATTCATCGGGGTGTTTTTGTTCTTTGAAATTTACTACTAAATAACTATTGCTTTACAATACAGTACCTGGTTATAAGGCAATTAATGTTTTATGGAAACCAAACAACCATTTGTAACACCCCAATCCCACAATTCTTTAAAACCATAAAGAGAAGCACTGTATATTACTGAGCCATATTCTATTACTTCTATTGAGCCTTCTGGAGCTAAGTCATAACATAAATCTGCAGCTTTTTCTCCAAATGGCCAAGGATTACCGTCTTCTTGCGACGAATAATTTTCTGGTACTGTTTCTGAAAAAACTTCTTTCCCGTCTTTAGATTTGAGAACAATTTTACAATCTCCACCAATCGCAACTTTGTTACAACACCATTCATCGTTTTGCATTCCAAAAGTTTTTTGTATCCCTACTTCGATATAACAACCACCTCCATATTTATCAAAACCTTTTGCTAAGGATAAATCATCATTTCCAATAACACTAACTGTAGCATAACCTTTTGAATCAGGTCTATCTGATTCGTAAACCTTTAATTCAACGGGTGCAAGTATAGGTTTTATTCCAAGGTCAGCCCAATTGCAATTCTTAATAGCTTTGTCATAAACAAAAGATAAATTTTTGTTTATCAATGATATATCCTCTTTAGAATAACTTGGCCACTCATAAACTCTTATTTTAATTTCCTCGCCTTTTAATAATGCTTCGATAACATTTTTTGCTTCTGATTTATTTACTGGTTTCAAATCATTGCGTTTGTCTAATGTTATTAGCTCATATGGTTTATTTTCACCAACTCTTATTAAATGCTTAGAATCACTTGCAAATAAAAAATTATTATTTTTAGACCAAATGGTAAAATCATTAGAACCATAAATAGCAAAATATATAGGTCCTAGAACCTCAACAAAAATTGCGCAGTTTTTTTCATCTGTCATTGCATCAATTTCAGAAATTAATTTTGATCCCATTCCTTCAAATATGACTGTTTGATTTTGACAAATAATACTAGAAACAAAAAGAACAACTAATAAAATTGTGTATTTCAATAAATTCATAAATATCTCATATGGTTTTGTCTAATAACTAGTAATTATCAGGAATTGTCACATTTAACTATATGCAAATCCTGTTTTATTAAATCATTATTTTATTCTAAAGAACATAATACTACCTGCTATAAACGGGATTGTCGTAAAAATTTTCGAACCGGTCCATACTTGCCTTATAATAAAATATAATTACCACCAACAAGCTCTTCCCTCCGGTAAAAAATGTAAAAGGGATATGTAAACGTTCGTGCAGCAAAGTTTAATCAATATTGCTTATGCAACTTAGCTTTAAGTAAAATAAAGATCAATAATTATTTATTTGGTTGGTGCTTAAAAGTGATGCGGTTTTATTCGAAATGGTTTAGCTTCCTATCCGATTGACGGAGCTAACTATCTCTTTACTTTCGCTTCCTGTCCATTTGACGAATCTACCTATCCATTTACTTTTGCTTCCTGTCTGATTGACGGAGCTAACTATCCATTTACTTTAGCTTCCTATCCAATTGACGGAGCTAACTACCCTTTTACTTTTTCTTCCTATCCGATTGATGGAGCTAACTATCCTTTTACTTTTGCATCCTATCCATTTGACGGAGCTTCCTATCCATTTACTGGAGTTAAGAATACTTTCATTTATTTTTAGCTGAACGCATTTTTTGTAATTCCTTTTTAACTTGAACGATTGATAGCACTTCACCTTTCTCAGAATCAGATAATCCTTGAGATATTGAATCAATAAAAAGTTTAGTTTGTCTCAATTCATCAAACTCAGCAGGAGAAACTAAAACTCCGGCAGGTTTTCCATTTTGAGTAATTATTAAAGAATTTCGTTTGCTATTTATCTCTTTAAGATATTTTGCCAAACCCGATTTGAATTGACCGACCGGGATTATATCATTTGCAACTAATATGCTTTTCATTTATCTATCCTTATTTTGTCTTAATATTGGACTTAATATAAGTCAATATTTAGACATCAACAATAGAGCAATTGAACTGGGAGTGTTGGAGTGGTGGAACAATGGAGTAGTGGAATTCAATCCAATACTCCAACATTCCCAAAAAATTATTTAACTTTTCCTTGTGCTGCAACAGCAGCAGCAGCTTTTTGTATTTCTTCCTGGTCGCCGAGATAATAATGCTTCGTGGGTTTTAAGTTTTCATCCAACTCATACACTAAAGGAATTCCTGTTGGAATGTTTAACTCAACTATTTCATTATCCGGAATGTTGTCAAAATATTTTACCAGCGCGCGCAAACTGTTTCCGTGTGCAGTAATCAAAACTCGTTTACCGGATTTTACCATGGGTGCAATCGTGCCTTCCCAGTAAGGAACAAAACGAGCAACAGTATCTTTTAAACATTCTGTTAATGGAAGTTCATTCTCTTTTAATTCAGCATAACGAGGATCTTTACCCGGGTATCTGGTATCACTTTTTTCTAATGCCGGTGGCTGGATATCATAACTTCTTCGCCAAACCTTAACTTGATTTTCACCAAACTTTTGAGCTGTTTCTGCTTTGTTCAATCCTTGCAAAGCGCCGTAATGTCTTTCATTTAATCGCCAATGGCGGATAACGGGAATCCACATTAAATCCAATCCATCAAGAGTTATCCATAAAGTTCTGATTGCTCTTTTAAGAACAGAAGTGTATGCGATATCAAATTTGTATCCTTCTTTATTCAAAACTTCGCCGGCTTGTTTTGCTTCAGCCAATCCTTTTTCAGAAAGATCAACATCAGTCCAGCCAGTAAAACGATTTTCTTTATTCCACGTACTTTCGCCGTGACGTAATAAAACTACTTTATACATTTTATCTCCAATACTTTTTAAAGTGTTAATTCAATTTTGCTATTCAAAAATAGGGAAGGATGGTTAGAAGTGAAATGGATAATGGAGGTCTGTCCGCCCGGCGGGATGTTTAATGGAAATGTCTAAAGTGTCAAAGAAATTTTTTAATTGTCATTTCGAATCTGACTTTAGTCTGTGAGAAATCTTATTTTTTGTTTGCAAACAGATTTCTCGGTCGAAGACTTCCTCGAAATGACATTCTATATTTATTTACAAACTTACGTTACGCACAATTGATAAAAACCTTCGAGGTTTTCTGAAATAATTAAGAATTATTCTATTATTTTAAATACTTTTTTAGCCAAACCTCGAAGGTTTCACAGATTTGCGTAAGATGACTTACTAACTGTACTTTGTCGAAGGGGGACATCAACAATACAACAAGTAACAATTCAACAAGGTAATTATTTTTTATTCAACGCTGATTTTAGAATTATAAATCCAACAATTCCCGATAGCAGCGAACCAGTTAGTATTCCGACCTTAGAAATATTTAAAAGTTACGGGGAAGTAAATGCTAGGTTTGATATGAATAAAGACATGGTAAATCCTATACCTGCAGCTACCGAAGCAGCATAAATCTTTTTCCAGCTTACTCCTTCAGGCTCGGTAGCAAACTTTAGTTTAACTGCAAGATAAGAAAACGAAAAAATTCCTATTTGCTTACCAAGAAATAGCCCAAGTACGATTCCGATACTAATAGGATTACTGAGTGCTGAATTTAATTCTGAACCAATTGATACACCAGCATTAGCCAATGCAAATACCGGCATTATAAAAAACGAAACATAAGGATGAAGCCCATGTTCAAATCTTTGAAGTGGAGTTAGAATCTTTTCACAATTATTTTCAATCTGATCAACAACAGATAATCTCTCTGCATTAGTTAGAACATTATCGCCATGTTCTCCTGCACTATTAAAATCTTTAATTAATGAATTGGTTTCATCTGAAAATTTCTTAGTGTTAATTCTTGATGATGCTGGAATTGTAAATGCAAGTAAAACTCCTGCAACAGTTGCGTGCACTCCCGATTTTATGAAGGCTAACCACAAGACAATTCCAACCAAAGTGTAAAGAATCAAATTTCTTACACCCATGCGGTTCATAATTATCAATAGGATAATAAGTCCACCAGCAATAATCAAACTTGTTAAAGAAATATTTGATGTATAGAAAATTGCAATAACTAATACAGCGCCAAGGTCATCTACAATTGCAAGTGCAAGAATAAATATCTTTAATGCAAGTGGAACTTTTTTACCAAGCAGCGCAAGGATGCCAACAACAAAAGCGATATCTGTTGCCATCGGAATTCCCCAACCTGATGCACCTTCACTACCAGAATTAAAAATTGTATAAATCAAAGCTGGAAAAATCATTCCGCCTAAAGCTGCAGCAATTGGTAATGCAGCTTTTTTTGCAGAGGATAATTCACCAACAAGAAGTTCGCGTTTTATTTCTAATCCAACAACAAAGAAAAATATTACCATCAATCCATCGTTTATCCAATGATGAAGCGAGTAGCTTAATCCAACGCCGCCAACATCGATGGATAAATATGTTTCCCACAAATGATGATAAGATTCTGCGAGCGGTGAGTTAGCCCAAACCAAAGCAATGATTGTGCATATAATTAAAAGTATTCCACCCGATGCTTCCTTTTGTAAAAATTCTTGAATGGGATAAGTTAATTTTTCTATCGGGGTTTCTGCTTCCTTATGCTTCATACTGATGATCCCAAATTAAGTTTGCTGATTAAGTCTTTAGATGCTGAAACGAGTTCAGCATGACTAATGCGTAAGGTGAATTACTAAAGTAAGTTTCAAACAATGTCATCTTTGGAAATTTTTAATTGTACACTTTTTATTTTGTCTTCCATTGTTTGCTCACGATCAGTTCTAGTTCCAACTCTTAATGTGGATGAGATTCTTGGCGCACCCATTTCGTGAACACGCTCGTGACATTTTTTTACTGCGGCAAATACATCATCCCATTCGCCTTCAATGTTAGTTCCGTAAGCGTGGAGCATTGTATTAAGCCCCGCTTGCTTCAAAATCCTTTCGCACTCAGCAATATATTTTGAAACAGAAAGCCCAACACCAATTGGAACCACGCACAGATCAACTATTACTTTCATTATTTACTCCTAAAAAAATAATTAATTCAGGTTACACAAAAAAGCTAAACCTTGAAGGTTTCACTTTAAAATAAATGTGATTTTATAATATTAAACTAAATTAAGTTAGAAAAACCTTCAAGGTTTTCTATAACATCCGTAAGGTGAAATAATTAAGATAATCTTTTTATTAGTCAGATTGCTTCCCCCGACTAAAATCGGAATCGCAATAACGTTGTCATGTTCAAATCAAACCAAAACTTTTTAAGAGCAAAATTCCAATTGCAATTGTAAATACTGAGCCCATCGTTGTAAGCATTATAATATTTCCAGCAAGCTTGGAGTTTGCGCCCATAACATCTGCCATTACAAAACTTGCAATTGCAGAGGGACAGGCAAAGACGATAAACATTATTCCTAAATCAACTTTATCGTATCCTAAAAAGTAAGCTCCTAACGTTAACACGAGTGGAATAATAACAATTTTAATTAGTGATGCACTAACTGCAAGATTAGAAGCACGCTTTAAATTTTCAATGTTCAATGAACCACCGATTCCAATTAACGCCAATGGCAAAGCAAGGTCTGAAAGAAAACCTCCGGTTGTTATAAACATTTCAGGAAGTTTAATTTTAAAGTAAGAGAAAGGCAATGCAAATATAACAGCAAGTATAAGAGGGTTAAGTAAAATATCAAGCAAAGCTTTTTTAATATTTACTTTTCCTTCGTGCATTGGAACCGTTAAAACAATAACTGCAAGAATATTATACAGTGGAAGTACGAATGCAAGTATTACTGTCGCTTTGCCAAGTGCACCATTGCCAAATAAATTTGAAATAAGCGCAAGACCAATAATTGCATAGTTGCCTCTGAATGCTCCCTGGATAAAAGCACTTTTGTCTTTTGAATTTTTTATAAAAAATGTTGAACCAAACCAAATGAGCAGGTAAGTGATTATTGTTCCGAAATAAATATATCCAATCTGGTTTAATTCAAGTGCTTGCGAAAGATCTAGTTCAGAAATTTTAAAGAAGATAAATGCTGGAAGTGAAATTTGAAAAACAAACTTTGAGGTTACATCAACAAAAACTTCATTTATGATTTTTAATCTTCTTGCAAAGTATCCAACAGCAATAATTAAAAAGACCGGGGCAACAATGTTTGTGGTAAATAAAATGTTTTCAAACAAAAGCGGTACCTGTTAGATTTTATGCTTTTAGAGAATCAATCAGTTCTTTAAACTTAACCGGAACTGCAACAATTTTATTTTTTTCATAATCAAAAAATGCAATTCCAGTTTTTGCACGGGCAATTTCTTTTCCGTTTGCTTTATTAGTAATTCTAAAAATAAAATCACAGCCATTCTTTATAAAATTTTCAACGGCAACCTCAAATAATAAAACATCTCCGTGATAACCTTGAGATTTGTACTGAAGTGCAGCATCAAACATAATAATTCCAGCTCCCGCAGTATTAATTTCTGAAAATCTCCAGTTCTTTAAAAATCTTATTCTTGCTTCGTGTACCATTGAAAGTATTGAATCATTACTAAGATGACCGGCGAAGTTCACATCATAAACTCTAACAGAAATTTCGGTTGAGTAAATAAATTTTTGAGGAAGATCGATTTTTATTCTATTCATATAGTAAAGTATCTTTAATTGACATATAGCGTTTGATGAAATGTAAGCTTTTCCTAACATATGTTAAGAAAAGCTTACAATCAGAATTTATTTATTTTATGATTTTAATATAAACTATTCATAAAAAAATATAGTAAGTTATTCAGATCAACTGATAAACCGTAATGGACTCTGTGATGCCTTTCATAACCATATCTTTATGATATTTTGGCTCGTCTATTAGGCTAATACGCTTATACACCATATCAGAAATTAAAATTGCCGAACCAAGTTCTTTATTAAGCTGTTCAAGTCTTGCTGCAATAATTACTGGTTGCCCCGTAATTGAATACTGCTTTCGCTCAGTTGTCCCAACATTTCCTGTAACAACCTCTCCTGCATTTATTCCAATTCTTATAACTGTTTCAGGAATCAAACCCGCTTCATTTCTTCTTTTTAGTTCTTTGTTTATTTCTAATGCTGAATTTACGGCAAGCTGGCAATCGTTATCGTGCTCAATCGGAGCGCCGAAAATAGCCATCAAACCATCGCCCATAATTTGAGTTACGATTCCTTTATTTTTATTTATGATTTCGATGATGAACGAAAAAACATTGTTCTGGTATGCAATGATTTCTTCAGGTGATTTGTCTTGAGCGAAGATTGAGAAATTTCTTATATCTAAAAACATTATTGCTGCAAATTTTACCCGACTTTTGCCGTAGGTATGGAGACCCAGAATCTCAGATTTATTATCTAAAATTTCATCAACAATTTCTTTTGAGATTTGTTGACCAAAAAGTTTTTGAATTTCATTTCGTTCGGTTTGTGCTTGGTAATGTTTCATCAAACCTTTTTTTATTTGATTGGTAATTAATCCCGCAGTATGACCTGAAATAAAAAACAAAGCTGCCGTTCCCAAATAAGCAGGGAAGAATGAACTTACACGAACTGCATCATCGGGAAATGGTTTGTTGCTTAAGTAAAATGCAATTACAGTATATTGAATTGCTGCCATCAAACCTGAAAACACACAAAGTTTAAAATCTAATTCGAGTGATGAAAGCATAATGATTATAAAATACAATAATGCAATTGGAGTAAAGAGTGGATAAACAGAAGGCAGGTTGAATGAGTAAATAATTAATACAATGCTTGGAACGCTGATCTCTATAAAAGCATTGATATATCGTATTGTAATGAATGCTTTAATGCCAAAGCGAGTCCATCGCTTTGCGGCGCGGCTAACGAATAAAGCGCGTACAAATATTACCGCGAGAATAATTAATGTTAATTGAATGATAATCGGAAACTGGGAAATGTCTTTGAATTGCTCTTTAAATACTAAAGAAATTAATATTACAACGAAGATTAAAAATCCAATTATTCCCGCAAGTACTTTTGAACGGAAACTTTCGTTGGAAACTATTTCATCAGAAAATATTTCTTCAAAAAGTTTATTATCATTTTTTTTCATTGACTAAAGATAAAAAATTATTCCATCTTTTTTTGAAATCGTAACGAACTAAGAGATAAAATTGTTATGCCAAAAAGTAAAAGCACTAAAGCGTTCTGCCAAAGTTCGGCAAAGCCCAACCCCTTTGTTACGACTCCGCGAATTATTGTAATGAAATACCGAAGTGGAACAACATAAGAAATAAATTGAATGATCGTCGGCATATTTTCAATCGGGAATGCAAAGCCAGATAGAAAAACCATCGGCATCAATACAACAAATATTGAAATCATCATTGCCTGCTGCTGTGTTTTTGATATTGTCGAAACAAATAATCCTAATCCAAGTGTGGAGAGAATGTAAAAGAATGCGGATGTGAATAGAAAAACAATATCGCCTTTAACAGGAATGTTGAAAATAAATCTCATCGCCGTAAGAACTATTATAACGGCGACAAATCCTAAAAGTACAAACGGAACAAGCTTACCAATTATTATTTGATATGGTTTTAAAGGTGTAACAATCAGTTGTTCCATCGTTCCAATTTCTTTTTCTTTTACAACTGCAAGTGAAGTTAAAATTAAAGTGATTACCGAAAGCAGCAATCCAACTATTCCAGGCACCATAAAATTTCTTGTCTTTAAAGTTGGATTATACCATACCCTTATTTCTGCAGATAAATTTCCGGCAGGAATATTTTTCATTCCAATTTGATTTAATCTTTTTATTATTATTTCCTTTGTATAAGAGGAAACTATGATTTGCATATATCCAGCAGCGATTGAAGCAGTGTTTCCATCTGAGCCGTCAAATAGAGCTTGTAATGAAACAGTTTCATTTCTGTTAACCATCTTTTCAAAATCTGTTGGGATAACTATTGCGAGAATAACTTTTCCGTTATCAATTAATTTTGTTACTTCATCGTAGCTTTGAGCGTAATCATAAACCTGAAAATATCCTGAGCTTGTAAACTCCTCAATTAGTTTTCTGCTTTCACTGCTTTTATCCTGATCATACACGACAGTTTTAATTTTATCAACGTCAAGATTAGCAGCATACCCAAGAAAAACTAATTGGATTACAGGTGCAATTAAAATTACTCCAAACATTTTGGGGTCGCGCCTGAATTGCTGAAATTCTTTTTTAATAAAGTAAATTATTTTTTTCATGCCGCATTCATTTTTCTTTTGTTGATAAGAATTGACAAACCGCCAAAGAAACTCATAAATAATAAAAGATAGATTATCTGCTGCCAGAAGGCTTCAACGCCGACTCCGCGTAAAATTATTGCACGCAGGATTACATTGTAAAATTTTGCCGGAGTAATATTTGTAATTACCTGAACGGCAATCGGCATGCTGTCAATTGGAAAAACAAAACCCGATAAAATTGTTGCAGGCAAAAGTGATACAAAAGTTGCGATTGAAAACGCAACTTGCTGTGAATCGGAAATGACAGAAATAAAAACACCAAGACTGGTAGCTGCGGCAAGAAAAATTAAAGTTGTTAAAAACAGCAGGAGAAAACTTCCTTTTACAACTACGCCAAATAAAAAATATCCGGCAATTAGAATTAATGCAGAATTTATTAATGCAATTAATATAAAAGGAAAAACTTTACCAACTAATAATTCAAATGAACTGAGCGAGGATACATTTATTTGTTCGATCGTTCCTTTTTCCTTCTCGCGAACTAAAGTAAGCGAAACAGAAACAACAGCGGTAACAATAAGTATCATCGCTATCAAACCGGGAATTAAAAATTTTGTTGTCTGCAAATCCTGGTTAAACCAAAATTGCGGTTCGAGATTAATTGGTTCAAATTTTTTAATCCCTTTTTTCGCGAGCACTTCGCTTTGAAGTTTTGAGCTGAATGATGCTGTTGCGGCAGTAACGTAGTTTTTAATTATCGTTCCTGTGTTGCTGTTTACTCCATCAATGATAAATTGAATTTTGACTTCTTGATCGGAATAAAATTTTTCTGAAAGATCATTTGGGATTATCATCACAAACTGAGCATCATTATTATCAAGCAGTTTGTTAATCTCTTTTTCGGAGTCAATGTAATAAACAAAATCAAAATATTCTGTGTTGGTAAGCGATTTAATAAAATCTCGGCTCACATCAGATTTATCCTGATCATAAATAGCAAGCTTGATATGTTTAACATCGAAGTTTACAGCATACCCAAAAATTGCAAGCAGGAAAACAGGGAAAAAGAATAACACAAAAAGTAAACGCACATCACGTTTCAATTGCAGGAATTCCTTTTTTATAACTGAAAATAATCTTCTATACATTATTAGTTCCGTAGCACAGACTTTAGTCTGTGATTCTTGATTATTGTAAATATAAAGTAGAGCACAGACTCAAGTCCGTGCTACGTTTTTTTCTCCAATAAATAAATAAACACATCTTCTAAAGTTGGAGTAATCTTTTCGATTCGTTTCACTTCAATATTGTTTTGTAATGTTAAAATATTTTTAATTTGATTATCAGAAGAATATTTTTCATTAACACTAATGTGAATATTGTTTCCAAATATCGAAGTGTCTTCGACAAAACTTTCTTTACTTAAAATATCCATCGCATCAACAACTTGCTCACATTCAATTTCAAGAAGAGGAAATTTTAGATAATTAGTTTTTAATTCTTTTGAAGTTCCTTCGGCAATTAATTTTCCTGCATCAATTAAAATTATGTTGTTGCAAAACTCAGCTTCTTCAAGATAATGAGTTGTAACAAAAACAGTTGTTCCTTCATCGGAAAGTTGATTTATTAAATCCCAAAAGTTTCTACGGGAAATTGGATCAACGCCGCTTGTCGGTTCATCAAGAAAAACAATTTCTGGATTATGAATAACTGCCGTACCGAGTGCGAGCCTTTGTTTAATACCACCGGGTAATGATGCAGTTAATAATTTTTCTTTTCCTTTTAAATCAGCAATTGAAAGCACCCAATTTTTTCTATCGATCAAATCTTTTCCATCTAACCCATAAACTCCACCGAAGAAATTAATATTCTCTTCAACAGTTAAATCATTATATAAAGAGAAACGCTGAGACATATATCCGATTTTAGTTTTTACTTTATCTGATTCTTTTGCAATGCTGTAGCCACCCACCATTGCGTCGCCGGAAGTTGGCGAAATAATTCCGCACAACATTCTTATCGTTGTAGATTTTCCCGCGCCGTTTGCACCAAGAAATCCAAACACTTCACCTTTCTTTACGTTGAATGATATGCTATCAACAGAAATGAAGCTACCAAATTTTTTAGTAAGATTATTTACTTCTATGCTATTCATAATTTATTTTTATCATCTAGTAGAATCAAAATTAGAAAAAGTGATTGCTGAACTGTTAAATTGTTTAATTGCCGAAAACAATTTGACAATTAAGCAATTAAGCAATTAAACAATTAATAAATTCTTCGTCCGACTGATCTATCGAGTTTTACTTTTAATAATTCATATTCAACTAATGATTGAGTCAAATTGGTTTTTGCCGAAAGCAAATATGTCTGTGCATCAACAAGCTCACTGCTCGTTGCAAGCTGAACATCGTACTTTTCTTTTGTAATGCGATAATTTTCTTCTGCTTGTTCAACAGCTTTTTTTGAAACAATAATTTTATCTTTTGATTTATTATAATTCAAATAAGCCTGATAAACTTCGATCTCGATTGCTTCATTTAATTGAGCGAGAGAAGTTTCTGTTTGAATTTTTAATTGCTCTGCCTGCAAAGATTTTGAAGAGGTCAAACCCCAATCCCACAAATCCCAATTCAGTGATACACCCACATCCCACGTATCATCAAATTGATTGCGCTGCGGAAAAATTCTTTGATTTGGATTTGCGTAATAAAAATCGCCAAAGAGATAAATGTTTGGGAACCATGTTGAGTTCGCTGAAGTAATTGATTCGTCTGTTGCAGAAACTTTTTTTTCTAATGCTTTTACTTCGTTTCGATTTGATTTTGCTTCTGCTAAAATTTCATCGGGATTGTAATTGATAAAATCCGAATCAAATTCTTTCGTAATTATTTTTGTATTTGAATTTAAAGAAACACCGATCACACGATTAAAATTCATTCTTGCAAGATCAAGATTATTTTTTGCCTCGATTAATTTTAGTTCGGTGTTTGATTGCTGAACCTGAAGTTTTAATAGATCATTTAGACTTACTAATCCGTTGTCAAGAAAGTTTTTTGTATCAGCAACATTATTGTTGAGTGAGGTTAATTGCTCACTTGTTAATTCGACTATTTGCCTCGCATTGTAAAAATTCCAGAAAGCTTCCTGAATTTTTAATGCATAATCATTTGTGCTTGATTCATATTCAAAGTTTATTGATTCAAAATTATATTCCGCTGCATTTTTTAATGATGATAGCCTGAAGCCTGTAAATAAAGGCTGCTGCAGTGATAGCTTTAATTGGTAATTGTTCAAAACAGGATCGGCAATTTTAATTGGAATTGGAGAAAAGGGCGTTGTTATTTGAAAAGGAATTACATCACTTAACCTTGTATAAAAAGCATTGAACTTTAATTGCGGCAGCATCTGCGAACTAAATTCATTTATCTTTTCTTCTACAACCACAACTTTTGATTTTGAAATAATTAAATCTTTGCTGTTCTTCAATCCAAGTTCGATGCTTTGATTCAGTGTTAGTTCCTGTGAAAAAATATTTCGTACAAACACAGCAAGCATTATAATTATTAACTGAAGAAAATATTTTTTGTTTATCATTTTAAATCCTAACTAGCTTTTTTCACTAAGTGAATAAATACATTTTCAAGCGAGGGGGAAATTTCCTTTTTATTTATTAGTTGAATCTGATTATCATCCAGAAGTTTTTTTATTGCTGCAAAATCTTTTTCTTCATTTTTTAGAATCAAATCAATACGATCGCCAAAGATTTGTGATTCAAAATCATTTGTTTCTTTTAATAACCTGTAAGTTTTTTTAATATCGCTCGTAATTATTTCAAATGTTTGAAATTCCATCTGCTGTTTTATTTGTGAAGGTGTATCAAGACTTATAATTTTTCCTTGGTGCATAAGTGCAACACGGTTGCATCTTTCTGCTTCATCTAAATACGGAGTTGTCATAAAAATAGTTATTCCATCTTTCTGAAGATCAGATAATATTTTCCAAAAATCCCTGCGTGATACTGGATCAACTCCGGTTGTTGGCTCATCAAGAAAAAGTATTTTTGGCTTATGAATTAGGCTGCAGGCAAGTGCAAGTTTCTGTTTCATTCCTCCAGAAAGTTTATCTGCTAATCTATTCCTAAATGGAATTAATCTTGTGAATTCTAAAAGTTCATCTCTTCTTTGTTTAAAATCTTTTACATTGTGTATCTCGGCAAAGAACTCAATGTTCTCATCAACAGATAAATCCCCATAAAGACTAAACTTTTGGGAAAGATAACCAATACTATTTTGAATTATTTTTCTGCTCTTTTTAATATCTTCATCAAGGATAAAAACATTCCCAGAGTCTGCTCCAAGAAGTCCGCACATAATTCTAATAGTAGTTGTTTTGCCCGCACCATCCGGACCAACAAGCCCAAACATTTCACCAACTGCGACTGAGTAGGATACATTATCGACTGCAATAATATTGCCGTAAGTTTTGCGTAGATTATTTATGTTTATTGCCGTACTCATTTTAAAATTACAAGATTACAAAATTGAAAGATTACAAGATTTTAATAATGAATTAAATATTGAATGTATGAAATATGAATGCTTTAATTTTATTAATATTTTTTATGATAGCATAATTCCTTAAGTACTTTTTGAAGTTAGATATTTGTGTTATAATATTTACTGCCATATTGTAGTTCGTGTCGAAATTATCTTTCGAAATGTATTTTAGATCTAAAGCCACATAAAGCATCGATCTTACTTCACCGGCAGAACCCTTTGCATATCCAAGAAAATTCATAAACTCTTTATTATTATCTCTTTCAAATCCTTCTGAAATATTATTCATAATTGAAACTGCTGCACGTTGAATTTGATCTTTTAATCCATAATCTTTTCTAAAATTATCCGATGAAGTCAATTCATAAATTGTTTTTACTAGTATTCTGGCATCTTGCCATACTTGTAAATCTTCAAACGATTTAACTTCCATTTTTATATCCTCATAAAATTGTTAATGGATACGAATATTATTATAAACTTTCTAATCTTATAATTTTTTAATCTTGCAATTTTGTAATTATAGAAGCATCTGCAGGCATACCGGGCTTTAATTCCATATCCGGATTTGAGATTGAAATCTTTACAGCAAATACAAGCTTAGTACGTTCTTCCTTTGTCTGAATATTTTTAGGAGTGAATTCTGCTTCGGGAGAAATGTAAATTACTTTACCCTTAAAAGTTTTATTTGGATAAGTATCTACCTTTACTTCCGCATTCTGTTCGAGTTTAACTTTTCCTAATTCGGTTTCGGAAACATAAATTACCAACTCAACATTGGTAAGATCAGCCAATTTAAAAAGTGATGAAAGAATTCCTGCGTACTCACCTTCTTCAACAAACTTCTTTACTATAAATCCATTTGAAGGTGCAGTTACAAAACAATCATTGTAATTTTTTTTGAGCAGTTCGATGCTGGCTTTAACACGATTAACATTTGCCTCTGCCTGACTAAGTTCTTCCGGGCGGGCAAGGTTTTTTATTTTTTTTAGATTGTCTTTTGCAGAATTGAACTGAGCCAACGTAATTTCATATCGGTTAACGGCATCCTCAAATTGTTTTTTTGTGATTGATTGACTTCCATATAGTTTTTCAAATCTCTCTTTATCTTTTTCAGCTTGTTGAAAATTTATTTCAGTCTGTTTTAATGCAGATTCACTTTGTGCAATATCTTCTTTCCTTGCGCCTGATTTAAGCAATGAATATTGTGCTTCGGCAGATTGTAATGTTGAAAGTGCTTCATCTAACTTTAATTTGTAGTTTATAGGATCGATGATTAAAACAGTATCTCCCTTAACAACTAAGCTGCCTTCATCTTTCATTATGGATTGGATTTCACCCGAGGTTTGTGAACTGATAGTAATATTTGTTGCTTCAATATTGCCTGATGCTTCAATTGTGTTTTTGTCATTTCCGTTTCCGCAAGAAAAGAATGTGAACGAAATGCCTATTAAAAAAAGTGCTAGTGTTATTTTCATTTGATTACCTTAGAAAATATTTTATCAAATTGTTTTTTACCTTTTGAAGTTAAAATTCCGTTAAACAGAATTTCAAACGTGTGCTGGAATGCTTCTCTGAAACTGAACTTATGCGTAAAAATAAATTGTGGATTAACGATGGATCTTATGGAATTAATGAAAAGATGAATTATTAATTCATTCGGTTTATCAATAAAATTTCCTTCCTTCTTTCCTTCTTCAATAATATTTGAAAAGATTGCATAAGCACGTTTGGTTCTAAACTCATCAATCTTTTCCCATAACTGCGGCATATGTATTTGAATATCCTTTACCCAATTATCGCTTAACTTTAGCGTAACACTTCCCATCACTTCAAACATTTTCAAAGCTTTGTGAAGAGAAGTAACAT
Source organism: Ignavibacteriaceae bacterium (assembly GCA_036170275.1). GTDB lineage: Bacteria > Bacteroidota > Ignavibacteria > Ignavibacteriales > Ignavibacteriaceae > IGN3. The sequence continues at coordinate 4,036 of JAVHOU010000117.1, read as the reverse complement.
CTGATTTTATTATCTCATCAATTTTGGACGAAGTATCATTTAAAAGTGCGTAAACCATTTCTTCTACTATTTGTTCTTTGGTTGTAAAATTCTTGTATATAGTTTTTTTACTTACATGCAGTTCTGCAGCAAGTGAGTCGATGGATGTTTTATAGAATCCTTCTCGAAAGAATTTTTCCGAAACGAAATTGAGAATTCTTTCCCTTTCCGGGTTTACTTCGGTTGCTTTTATTTTTGTTGTTCTAGCCATTGGAAACTATTTTCGTTTTTCTGGTTTCCAAAATAATATTTAATTCTGATGATGTCAATCCTTATTTTTTTTGTGGGTGAAATGTGTATTTTAAATCACCATTGTTAAAGATTTGATAAAATCTGTTTATTATTAAACAAAAAAAATAAATCTTGAGGGCAACATGAGTCTTAAAATATTTTTTCTTTTGTGTTTTTTCGGTTCGTTTACTTTCGCTCAATCAACTATCGAAAGCGATGTTGAGTTTGCATTACAAAATGCCAAGAAAGGAGTTTACTGGGCTTTATCAAACATTCCCGTAAAGAAATCTAAAATCGAACACTCATTAATTGACATTGATAAAATCATCTCGCACGTAAAACTCTCCAAAGAAATAAATGGAGTTCGTGTAGAATCCACAGGTTATTTTGGCACAAACGAACTCACCATTATTATGTATCGCTCAAAGGATAGCCTGATTAAAGATGGTTTTTTGAAAAAGGATGTTTTGCTCGACGAGTTTAGCGACGATTAAAATATTTTCTTTCTTTTATAAATATTTCTTGACTTAAGGATTTATTTTTTGTAATTATGTAACAATTATTACACACAAATAGATTACTGTAATTGATGTTACAAAATAATTCTTCTCGACTCATAAATTTATTCCTCGAAGTTGCCAGGATAAATGCACTTTCGGGTAACGAAAAACCTCTAGCTGATTTTATAAAATCATTTCTCTCAAAATATAATTACATCGTTCGCGAAGACGAAGCTGCAAAGTTTACCAATAGTAACACAGGAAATTTGATTTGTAAAATTGGAACCGGCGGTGATTTTATTTTGACATCGCATATGGATACTGCACGTCCAACAGAAAATCTTAAACCGATTATAAAAGAAGATCGGATAGTTTCGTCCGGAGATACAGTGCTTGGAGTTGATAATCGCGCTGGTGTTTCTATATTACTTTATACACTTGAAAAAATTGCGAAAGAAAAAATTCATGTAAAAGATTTTACAGTTGCATTCACTACTTGCGAAGAAACAACTTTGTTCGGCTCAAAAAATCTTGGTGTGAATGGCGAAATAAAAAAAGGGTTTATTTTTGATTCCGGTTATCGTCCGGGAAATTTTATTTACTCAGCTTGCGGCGCAATTGGATTGAAAATAAAAATAATTGGTAAAGCTTCGCATTCCGGTATTTCACCCGAAAAAGGAATCAACTCAATGATGGCTGCTGCAAAAGCTATCAGCAGACTTCCGCTCGGTAGAATTGATGAAGAAACTACAATGAATATTGGTTTGCTTAAAAGCGGTTCTGCGGTAAATGTTATTCCTGAATTAACTGAACTTGAAGGCGAAGTTCGATCTTTCAATTTGAAAAAAGCAGAAAATTATTTTGAACAGCTTGTTGCAATATTTAAAGAAGAAACTGAAAAGGTTGGGGCAAAATTTGAAGTAGATTATTTCTGGGATTTTATGCCTTACACAATTCTCGAAACCTCGCCAGTGTTTCAAGAAACAGTCCGCGCAATTAAAAAAGTTGGATTAGAACCAACGCCAAAAATATCTCTTGGCGGAAGTGATGCGAACTCTTTAAATGGTCGGGGCATTCAATCAGTAAATCTTGGTATCGGTGCTCAAAATCCACACTCTAATGAAGAATTTATTTTTATAGAAGATCTAATTAAATCGGCAGAGATAGCTCTTGAACTTGTAAAAAAGGATTAATCATAATGAAAAAATTATTCTACTCAATTATTATTTTAGTTTTTGTTTTCGTTCACCCAAACTACTCTCAGACAAAAGGTCATTTAGTAATTGTCGGCGGAGTGCAAACACACGAGATAGAACAAAAGTTTGTTGAACTTTCTGGTGGATCTGATGCAAAAATTATTATCATTCCAAATGCCGGCTCGGAGCCAAAACTAAATAGTGAAATCGAGCAAAAGACATTTAATAAATTAGGTGCAAAAGCAGATTACATTTTATTTACCCGCGAGACAGCTGATGATGAAGCTAACTTAAAAAAAATGGAATGGGCAAATGCTGTATTCTTCACAGGAGGAGATCAAAGTGATTTGACAAGAGATATGCTCGGAACGAAACTTCTTCAAAAAGTTTATGATATCTATAATAATGGTGGAACCGTTGGTGGCTCGAGTGCAGGCGCAGCGGTTATGAGCGAAGTTATGATTACTGGAAATGAATTGGTTAACAAAGATTCAATACGATCATTTGTTACTATTGAAAAAGGAAATGTTGAAACCAAACAAGGATTTGGGTTCATAAAAACAGTAATCATCGATCAGCATTTTCTAAAAAGAAAAAGACACAACAGAACAATCTCTGCTTTAATCGAGCATCCAAATTTACTTGGGGTTGCTATTGATGAATCAACTTCAATTATTGTTAATCCTGATGATACATTTGAAGTTTTCGGAAAAAATCAGGTGCTAGTTTACGATCCTACTAATTCAAAAAATATTCGAGAAGATAAAAAAGGAAATCTTGGAATAAGCAATATGAAACTTCATGTCTTAATCAGCGGCGATAAGTTTAATCTTAAAACCAAAGAAGTAATTGAATGAGTGACAAGAAAAAATTTAAGTTTAAAGTTCCAAACACTTACTTATTAATTTTTTCTCTGTTAGTGTTAATTGCCGGACTCACATGGATTATTCCCGGCGGCAGTTACGAGCGCGCAGTTGTTGATGGAAAAGAAGTTGTCGTTCAAAATTCATTTAAATATGTAGATAGTAATCCTCAAGGATTTTTTGCTTTGTTCATTGCGCCGCTAAAAGGTTTTGTTGAAGCTGCAATGATAATTGGTTTTGTACTTATTGTTGGCGGAGCGTTTAACGTACTTGCAAAAACTGATGCAATAAACTCTTTGATTAATAAACTTGCTAAAGCCCACAAAAGCTCGGCGACACTTCGAACATTTTTTATTCCCGTCTTGATTTTAATGTTTTCACTCGGAGGAGCAACATTTGGAATGAATGAAGAAATTATTCCTTTTGTATTAATCATTGTACCAATTTGTTTAGCTCTTGGTTACGATTCCATTGTTGGAGTTGCAATTCCACTTGTGGGTGCACACGTAGGATTTGCGAGCGCATTCCTAAATCCATTTAACGTTGGTATTGCACAGGGCATTGCTGATGTTCCTTTGTTTTCGGGAATTGGTTACCGTATGATATGTTGGGCAATCTCAACAACTGCTGCAATTTTCTTTTTACTTTATTATGTAAAAAGACTTTCGAAAAAACCTGAAATCAGCCCCACCTTTGCTGAAGATATCGAGCGCAGAAAGAACGAACATTTCGATCACATTTATAATAATGAAAATCATTTTTCATTAAAGCATAAATTTGTTCTTCTAACTTTTGTACTCTCATTAGTAATGCTCGTTGTTGGTGTGGTTGAACTGGGATGGTACATCCAAGAAATTGCCGGAATGTTTTTTATAATGGGAATTGTAGTTGGAATTATCGGCGGATTAAGCAGTGATGTTTTAATAAAAAGTTTTATTGAAGGTACCAAAGATTTAGTCGGCACGGCACTAATCATAGCACTGGCAAGAGCAACACTTGTTATTTCAAGAGACGGACACATTATTGATACAGTGCTTTACGGACTATCGCCATATATCCAATCCTCATCACCAATTTTTGCATCACAAAAAATGTTTGCTGTGCAGGCAGTAATTAATTTCTTTGTTCATTCCGGAAGCGGACAAGCCGCATTAACAATGCCAATTATGTCTCCGTTAGCTGATCTTGCCGGAGTATCAAGACAAAC
>JAVHOU010000116.1:0-16058 GCA_036170275.1 Ignavibacteriaceae bacterium | reverse complement strand
AACCGAATCTCATGAATCTACCGACGCAATTGTTGAAGCAGCTTTTGAAATGTCCCAGCATCAACATGGTGCATTAATAGTTTTGATTAAATCATCTGGAATTAGAGGATATGCAGAAACAGGAGAAATATTGAATGCGCGTATTAGCGCACCACTTCTCACATCAATATTTTACCCAAGATCATCTTTGCATGATGGGGCAGTAATCGTGAATAAAGATTTAATAGAAGCTGCTCGTTGCACTTTGCCTCTTTCACAAGTAACAACTGTAAAAGGCGAAAGTTTAGGTATGAGACATAGAGCCGGTTTAGGAATCTCGGAGCAGGCAGATGTGATAAGTGTAATAGTTTCTGAAGAAACCGGCAGCATTTCTCTTGCTGAAAATGGTGAATTAACAATTGGATTGTCAAAGGATGCTTTAAAAAATAAATTGAATAAAGCTTTAAAGGCTCCTGTTAAAAAAGGTTGGAAGGGATTGATTGAACAACTTAAAAAGCAATTTTAATGTCTGTGCTGTTATTCCTTTTTTTAATGAAGAAGCTTTTATTCGTGATGTTATTTTAAAGACAAAAAAATACGTTGATCAAATTATAGCAGTAAATGATGGATCAACTGATAACTCCGAAAAGATGATTAAAGATTTGGATGGTGTTGTTGTTCTTTCTTCGAAAATTAATAGAGGAAAAGGATTTGCTTTGGCGAAGGGATTTGAAGAATGTGTTAAGAAAAATTTTGATATTATAATCACTTTGGATGGTGATAATCAACATAGCCCGGAATTAATTCCTGAATTCATTTCCGCAATTAGCAGCAATGATATTGTAATCGGCAATAGGCTTGGTGATCTAAAAAATATGCCGGTCGCCAGAGTGTTAAGTAATAACATCACTTCATTTCTGCTATCGCTAAAAACCGGACAAAAAATATTAGATAGTCAATGTGGATATAGGGCTTACAAAAAAAAGGTTCTGGAGATTATCAAGACTACTTCAGCAGGATATGAGGCAGAAAGTGAGATTCTTGTTTTAGCTGCACGATTAGGATTTAGAATAGGATTTATTGATATACCAACAATTTATGGTGGTGAAAAAAGTAAGATGAATCCAATTGAAGCAATAAAAGGATTTATTAAAATTTTATTTGTATAATTTATGTCAAAAAAAATGAAATGGGAAGTTGAAGGACTTCGTTATTCAAAACAATTTAAAAAAAATGCTAATGTAATTTTACGCTTTAGAATTGATGAACTTAAAAATATTGTTGATAAATATTTTAAACATCCATCCATCGAGAATTTGCACGATGTTAGAATTGCTCTAAGACGTGTAAGATATTCCATGGAATTATTCCTTATTTGTTATAGTAAAAAAGAGTTTATCAGGTTTTACAATATAGTTAAAAAATTACAGGATCTTTCGGGTTCTGTAAGGGATGTCGATATTTCTATAGATAATTTTAATTTATTATTAAAAGAAAATAATTCAATTATTAAAGAATCATTATTTCAAAAAGCAAACGAAAAGAAAAGTTCTCTTGTAGAGTCGTTTAGCTCTGAATTGTTAAAATTTATAAGAGGAAAAGCATTTAAAGATTTTTATAAACAAAATTTTTAATAAAGGAGACGTTATGAAATTAAAATACTTTGGTCACTCGGCATTTCAAATCAAAACAATATCGGGGCATACAATTCTAATCGATCCTTTTTTGGATGATAATCCGGTTAGTCCGGTAAAATCTAAAGATGTGAATGCTGATTTTATAATTGTAACTCATGGGCATGGAGATCATGTCGGAGATGGATTGAAAATCGGTAAAAGATGTAATTCATTATTTATTTGTGTAAATGAATTAGCGGAATGGATTAAAGATAAAGGACTTAACGCACATAATATGCATATTGGCGGAGCGCATAATTTTGATTTTGGCAGAATCAAATTTACAATTGCACATCACGGATCATTAACACCTGATAATAAATACGCTGGTGAAGCTTCGGGAGTTTTGATAACAATTGAAGGCAAAACAATTTATCATACAGGGGATACAGGATTATTTTATGATATGAAATTAATTGGTGAAATGAATTCCATCGATTATATGCTTTTACCTATTGGGGATAATTTTACAATGGGAATTGAAGATGCAGTAAAAGCTGTTGAATTGGCAAATCCCAAAACTGCTATACCAATGCACTTTAATACTTTTCCTGTGATCAAATCAGATCCTGAAAAGTTTAAAAAAATGGTTGAAGGAAAAGGATTTAAATGCAAAGTAATGAAATTTGGAGAAGAGATTGAATTATAAATTATTTATTCATAAAAATGGAGTAATAACTTATCTTTGTTCTCAATTTTTCAGTGTATCTTACTAAATGGCTAAAATAATTTCTATAGCAAACCAAAAAGGTGGTGTAGGTAAAACAACTACAACAATCAATCTTTCTTCATTGCTTGCAGCGGCTGAAAAGAAAACGTTACTAGTTGATATTGATCCACAATCAAATTCTTCATCGGGTTTAAGCGTTACAAATCATACCCCATCAGTTTATGAAGTATTAGTCGGCACTAAGGATATTCGAGAAGTAATTATAAACACATTTATGCCGCATTTGGATATGTTACCTTCAAATATTAATCTGGTTGGTGCAGAAATAGAAATGGTTGATATTGAAAATCGTGAAAGCCTTTTAAGAAACGCATTATCAAATATCGTAAATGAATATGATTATATTTTAATTGATTGCCCGCCTTCACTGGGCTTACTTACATTAAATTCATTAACTGCCTCCAACTCAGTTCTAATTCCTGTGCAATGCGAATATTTTGCGTTGGAAGGATTAGGACAATTGTTAAATACAATCAACATAGTAAAGAAACATTTTAATAAAGATCTTGCAATTGAAGGTGTATTATTAACAATGTTCGATACACGTTTAAGATTATCTCATCAAGTTGCAGAAGAGGTTAGAAAATATTTTGGTGAAAAAGTTTATAAAACAGTAATTAACAGGAATGTTAGAATTTCAGAAGCACCCAGCTATGGTAAGCCAATAATTCTTTATGATGCAATTTCATCCGGTGCACAAAATTATATGTCATTAGCTTCGGAGTTATTGGAAAGAAATTCACAAAATTTGAATTAATAATTAAATGAGTAAAATGAAATCAAGTTTAGGAAGAGGATTGGATGCTCTAATCAATCCGAATAGGTACACTGAAAGTGAAGAGCAAAAATCTCCCGATTACACTAATGTAAAGTTTGATGATGGCAAACAGGTTGATATACTTGTTAAAATTGCTGTTGATTTTATTTCATCAAATCCTTACCAACCAAGAATGAATTTTGAACCTGAGGCACTTGAGGAATTAAAGAAGTCAATCATTGCAAATGGATTAATTCAGCCAATTACTGTTCGAAGAATTCAGGGAAATCAGTACCAGCTTGTTTCCGGCGAAAGAAGACTGCGAGCATATAAGGAAATTGGTTACAAAGAAATTCCTGCCTACATAATTAAAGTTGAATCAGATGAGATTATGCTTGCGTTGGCTTTAATAGAAAACATTCAACGTGAAAAATTAAATCCAATTGAGGTTGGCAGAGCTTATAAAAGATTAATGGATGAATGTCATCTTACGCAGGAACAAATTGCAGATAAGGTTGGAAAAGATAGGACTACTATTGCCAATTCAATTCGACTTCTAAAATTACCTGAACAAATCCAGAAAAGTTTAGTTGATGAAATGATTTCATCCGGTCATGCACGTGCACTTATAAATTTACCCGGAGAGAATCTTCAACTTTATGTATTGGATAAAATTCTCAAGGATGGTTTATCGGTTAGAAAAGTAGAAAACTTAGTAAAGAAATTAATTACCGAAGGCATTCCTCAGAAAAAATCATTTTCAATTAAAGCTTTAAAACAAGTTAACTCCAATCTTGCTGATGTTGAGGATAAACTGAGAAAGATATTTGGGACTAAGGTTCAGTGCCGTCAAAGCAAAGAGGGCGGTGGAGAAATTATAATAGAATTCTATTCCAATGATGAACTTGAAAGACTATTTGAGCTATTTGAAATCATTGATAAAAAATATAATTAAAATTTTATTTTTAATTTTACTAATTAACTTCAATTTGCCCGCTCAACAAGATACTATTGCTGCAGCGGATACAAATATTTCTCCTGAAAAATTTGAAATGCAAAAATCACCTTGGGGTGCAGTAGCACGTAGTGCTATAATTCCTGGACTCGGTCAAATTTATAATGAATCTTACTGGAAAGCACCGATAATTTGGGGTATTACTGGATGGTTAGTTTACGTTTGGGTTGATAATAATAATAAGTATATAGATTATAAAAATCTTTATATTCAATACGGTGATAAAGCACTCTATGATTATAAGAGGACAAGGGATTTTTATAGAGACCAACGAGATCAGTTTGCAATTTATATTGTCTTAACTTATTTATTAAACTTAGTAGATGCTTATGTTGATGCACATCTTTTTGATTTTAGCGTTGAAGAGAATAATATTACTAGACAAAAAATGTATAACATTAGAATAAATTTTTAATTGGCAGCAAGTGAAATATATTGAACAAATAACCTGTCAAAAATGTTCTCACCTAAATCCGCTTTATACTTCAATTTGCCAAAACTGTAAATCATATTTAAGAGAAAGAGTAGTTAATATTGATCTTTGGAAAACAATTGGTCAACTGATTGAAGACCCTATTAATGCTTTTAGGCAAATTATTTATGCTGAAAATAAAAATTATTTATTATTTATTTTGCTCTTACTCTCGATAAAAAATTTAATTGTATCAAGATTTTTTTCAATACCATTCTTGGGTAAAGAAGGGGTAACATCATCACTGTTTTTAAGTTATCTGATGATTTTTATTTTAACTCTTTTCATCTTAATTGCTTTTACTTTTTTACTAAAAATATTATATAAAAAAATTAAAATTGATCTACGATTTAAGGATATTTTTTCCGCTAATATTTACTCTTTCGTCCCATTTATAATTGGATTAATATTCATTTTCCCTGTTGAATTAGTAGTATTAGGCGGCGACTTATTTTCAAACAATCCAAATCCTTTTCAAATAAAGCCAACAATTTCATATATGTTAGCTGGGTTTGAAATCCTTGCTTTTTTATGGTCAATATTTTTAGTTTTCAAGAGCATATCCTCTGTCTCAAGAAGATTAAACATCGCTGTACTTCTAACAATTTTATTATTTGCTTTATTTATTTCACTCTATTTCTTTTCGGATAGAATAATATTTTCAGTTTGATTACAAGACTATTCTTTATTAAAATCATTTAAGAATATTCAATAAATTCATTAATATTAATGAAGAAATTTAAAGAGGTAATCAATGCCTTTAAAAACTGATGTATTAATAATTGGAAGTGGAATAGGCGGTCTTTTTGCTGCGCTCAAAATCTCTGAATATGCTGATGTTATTGTTGTAACTAAAAAAAACACTTCAGAATCAAATACTAACTACGCCCAGGGTGGGATCGCATCAGTTGTCGATCCCAATGATTCTTTTGAGAATCACATCAAGGATACTTTAATTGCGGGTGCAGGATTATGCAATGAAGCTGTAGTTGAATCTGTAGTAAAAGAAGGACCAGACCGTATTAACGATCTAATAAATATCGGCATACAGTTTACAAAGAAAGGAAAGAATTTTGATTTAGCTCGCGAAGGTGGACATTCGATGGCTAGAATCCTGCATGCCAAGGATTTAACAGGACAAGAAATAGAACGTGCTTTAATTAAGGCGGTGGAAGAAAAAAATAATATTAAGGTTATGGAAAACAACTTCGCAATTGATCTTTTGACTGAACATAATCTCATTGAAATGCAAGGTTCTGCAAAATTTAATAAACATTGTTGGGGAGCATACGTTTTAGAAGGCTCAAATCATAATGTTATCAAAATAGCAGCAAAAGCTACTGTTCTTGCAACGGGTGGATTAGGACAAGTTTATCTGCATACCACAAATCCGTTAATTGCCACCGGGGATGGTTTTGCAATGGCCTATCGTGCCGGAGCAGAAATAGGAAATATGGAATTCATACAATTTCATCCAACTTCACTTTCTACCTCTTCAGGCGTAAAAGATTTTGAATCCCGATCGTTTCTTATTTCTGAAGCAGTAAGAGGATTTGGAGGTTTGTTGAGAACTAAAGATGGAAAACTTTTCATGCATAAATATGATGAGCGCAAAGAATTGGCTCCAAGAGATATAGTTGCTCGTGCAATAGATAATGAGCTAAAAAAGAAGGGTGATGATTATGTTTACCTTGATTTAACACATAAAAACGCTGAAGAGATAAAAGATCATTTCCCACATATTTATTCTACGTGTTTAATGATCGATATTGATATAACTAAAGATTTTATCCCAGTAGTTCCAGCAGCACACTATGCTTGCGGTGGTGTCGTTGTAGATATGAGAGGAAGAACATCTTTGAAAGGATTATATGCTTGTGGTGAAGTTACTATGACAGGAATTCACGGTGCTAATAGGCTGGCAAGCAATTCATTATTAGAGGCTTTAGTTTATGCAAACAGATGTGCTCTATCAATTAAAGATTTCATAAATAATCAATCAATAAAAATTCCTAAAATACCAGAGTGGAATGATTCTGGAACTTTGACTAATGATGAAACAGTATTGATTACTCACAGTATGATCGAAGTAAAACAAACGATGTGGGATTATGTCGGTATTGTTCGCTCAAATTTGAGATTAGAAAGGGCTTACAAAAGAATTAAGAATATAGAGACCGAGAACGAATTATTGTACAAAAAGACTAAAGTTTTTTCAAATATATTGGAACTGAGAAACTTGATAACTTGCTCCCTTATAATTATAAAATCTGCTAAAATGCGAAAGGAAAGCAGAGGTTTACATTATTCAATAGATTTCCCATCCACTATAGTTAAAAGTAAAGCAAAAAATACAATACTAAACAATCATTAGTTTCAGATAACATCTCTTTAATTAGCCTAATAATCGTCTATTTTAATACTTATTAAATACTTAGATAATAACAGTATTTATTTATAACTTAATAAGTTATATAAATTATTTAAATTTAATAATACTATCATAGTTTAATATATAATTTTGAAAAAATAAATTCAAAATCTAAAGAGATAATTTTCATTAGTAACATTTTAATTCTCCGATTATGACTTATGAATTGTTTATCAAACAACTTGCTCCTCAAATCAGTTTTTGTGGGAGCTTATTGTGAATGATAAGGATCTGATGACGCTCTATATTTCAAAAGTAAATAAATTAGGTTGTATTACATTAAGGAATAAATCATTTTTTTTAGTTATTTTGATATAAACTTAATTGAAATAATTATGAAAAACATTCCAACTATTGCCAAATTCTTCGCATTATTATCTTTAATTACTAGTACTATATGGATCGGTTCATACTTTTCCAGATTGTTTCTTGTTTATCAATTATTTGAAGGACCGGATTTAGTAATTAAAAGCTATATCACCAATCAGAATATCGGAGGTATTTTTTATTCTTTGTTGCCTTCAATTTTAGTTACATTCATTTCATTCATTTTAATGATTCCTTCATTTTTCCTTTTTGTAATTACCTCCAAATTAAAGCTTAGAAATAACGGGTGGTTATTTATAATTCTGATTGCTGTGATTGTGACACTTCCATTTGAAATATATTTGATGGTAATCGATTATAAACTGATAATGATTTTAAACAGTTCAACTATTAACACACAACAAGTTATTACACTATTGAGAGATCGGATCAAAGATTTAAGCAGTTTTCCTTTAATGATAATAATGTGCTATTTATCATTTTACTATTTCCTTATTTTTCAACCACTTACAAAAATTACCAAAGACGAAAAATGAAGATTAAAGAAAAAGAATTCGAAGAGATTATTCAAGATTTAAAATCTATTGCCAGCCAATTAGGAGCTACAGTCAGATTTGAAAAAGGTGATTTTAAAGGAGGCTATTGCTTAATTAAAGAAAGTAAAGTAATTGTTATAAATAAGAACACCAATCTCCAACGCAAAGCAATGATACTATCAGCAGCCTTACAGGAATTAGGAGTAGATGCTATTTATCTAAATCCAAAACTTCGTGAAATTATTGAAGAAATGGGAGATGGAAAATGAAAATATTAATTCTTAACGGACCAAACCTTAACCTCCTGGCTAAACGAGATAAAGATCAGTATGGGGGAAAAAATCTTGAACAAATTCAATTATTAATAAAAAAGGAATTTCCCAATATTAAATTCTCTTTCTTTCAATCGAATATTGAAGGGGAATTGGTTACAAAAATTCAGTTGGCAGATGCACATTTTGATGGTTTAATAATAAATCCCGGTGGATATTCTCATACTTCAGTCGCTATCCATGACGCTTTAGAAATTTGCAAAATACCAAAGATTGAGGTTCACTTATCAAATCTATCCAGTCGGGAAGATTTTAGACAAAATCTATTAACAGCAAAAAAAACAAATGGTTACATATCCGGATTTGCCGGAAATGGTTATCTGGCTGCTGTTTACCTGTTACAAAAAATAATTTCTGATAAATAGATCTAATAAAATTGGTACTTTTAGATCATTGATGACTAAAAGATTACTTTTATTTCTTTCATTATTGTTTAAGATATTAGCTTAAATAAAAAATTATATAATCCTATAAAGTTGATAATAAAAAAGAGTTTAGTTATTTTCGATTAAACATTTTTAAGAAGTCTATGAAGGATTTATCAATAAGAAAATTGTATTACTCAATAAGTGAAGTAAGTAAAATTATAGGAATGGAGCAATACGTTTTAAGGTATTGGGAAACTGAGTTTGAACAGCTCAGACCGCAAAAGAATCGTGCGGGGAACAGAATTTACACCAATAAAGATATTCAGTTGATAATGTACATAAAGACTTTATTGCGTGAAAGAAAGTATACAATTGAAGGTGCAAAAAAAATCTTAGAAAACTATTCTCCTGATAAATTACTTCAAGTAGCTGAAGCAGAAAAAATATCAGATGATAGTGATGAACCTCAATTAACTAAAAAAGAAAAATCTAATCTGCATAAGGATCTTGAAGAAGCGAAAAGCATTTTAGAATTCTTGGTATCAAAATTATAATTATCGGAACGTGGCGCAGTCCGGTAGCGTACTTGAATGGGGTTCAAGGGGTCGCGGGTTCAAATCCCGCCGTTCCGACTGAGCGAACCCTTACTGATTTTAGTAAGGGTTTTTTGTGAAATTTAATGAATGTAAGACTACTTTAGAAATTCACCAGCAGACGTATCCAATAACCAAATTATATTTCCGTGAACAGGGGAGATAAAGTTAGCAGGAAATTTTTCTACTTCTTTTTTCATATTTAATATTTTATTTACAATTTTACTTTTACCTGTTACAACGAATACAATAAGTTTTGCATTGTTCAAAATTCTTCCCGTCAAAGTAATTCTTATTTGTTCTGTAATCGGATGAATCGCAATATCGCATATTTTGCTACTTAATAAAAGATTCATCTGATTAGGGAAAATTGATGCAGTATGACCATCTTCACCCAATCCTAGCATGATCATATCAAATTGAGGAAGATTATTTGCGATCTTAACGGAAGATAAAATGATATTTGAGTATCTGACAGCTTCCTTCTTTGGAATATTTTCTCCTTTAATTCTGAAAATATTATTTTCTACTATATTTAAATTCTTAAAGAGAATATCATTCGCCATCTTATAGTTGCTCTCGGTATTATCAGGTGGAACACAACGTTCATCTCCAAAGAAAAAATTTATTCTATTTCATTCAATTTGATTTTGATAATGTGATGATAAATATTTAAATAAAAAATTTGGAGTACTGCCTCCTGAAAGAGCAAGATTGAATTTGCCCGGAGCTTCATTAACTCTAACCTTTAAAAGATCAGAAAAAAACTTTGAAAGTTTTTTTTGATCATCAAATATTTTTTGACTACAATGCACAATACTCGCCATCACCTGAAAGATTTTTACAGGGATAATGCCATGTTATCTCATGCTCCTCAATAAGATCATCTGCATTTTCTGGTCCCCAAGTGCCTGCGGGATAACCATACAACGGAATACTTTTATCATTTTTCCAGGCGTCTAAAACTGGAGTTAAAAATTTCCATGCTTCAATAATTTCTTCAGTTCTAGCATACAAAGTTGAATCACCCTTCATTGCATCGTAGATCAATCGTTCATAAGCGGGAGGAATGCGTTGATTAGTCAAATCAGAGTAATGAAAATCCATATTTACATTCTGAACATCAAAACCTGATCCGGGAGTTTTCATCCCTATTTTAAGTAAGATTCCTTCATCAGGTTGAATTCGTATTACCAGCATATTGCATGCATTAGAAACCTTATTTAATGTGAATAAAAAATGCGGTGTAGGTTTGAAATGAATTACCACTTCGGAAATTCGTGTCGGTAACCTCTTACCTGTACGAATATAAAACGGAACACCACCCCAACGCCAATTATCTATATAAAATTTTAAGGCAGCATAAGTTTCAGTTGTTGAATCAGATGGAACATTTGCTTCTTGACGGTATGATTTTATTTCCTCATTATTAATGTGTGAATAAGTGTACTGACCTCTGATTGCAATATTTTTTACTTCTTCATTTTTAAATGGTCTAAATGACTGAAAAACTTTAAGAATTTCATTCCTGATTGAAAGCGGTTCGAGTGAAGACGGCGGTTCCATCGCGGTCAATCCGACAACCTGAAGAAGATGATTCTGAACCATATCACGCAGCGCACCTGAACTATTGTAATATCCTCCGCGCATTTCCACACCGATACTTTCTGATGCAGTAACTTCAACGTGATGAATATAATTTCTGTTCCACAATGGTTCAAAAATGCCGTTAGAGAATCTAGTGACCAAAAGATTCTGTACTGTTTCTTTGCCGAGGTAATGATCAATTCTGAAAAGTTGATCCTCATTCCAGGCAGAAAATAATGTCTCTTTTAATTTAAGAGCAGATTGCAGATCATAGCCAAATGGTTTTTCAATGATCAGCCGTTTCCACCCATCATTCTGATTATTAAGTCCTTCAGAAGCAAGGTTTTGTGGGATAACAGGAAACAAACTTGGCGGAGTAGATAAATAAAATATCGTATTGCCTTTAATGTTATAGTTGTTTCTTATTTGTTCCATTTTATTTTTAAGTGAAATGTAATTTGCTTTGTCATTGGGGTCTAAAGGCATATAAAAAAGTTTCTGTATGAATTCATCAATCTTGGATAAGTCATCAATTTCTTTAAAAACTGTTAATGTTTTACTCATAGAGCTTCTGAAATCCGCATCATTCATATCTGTGCGTGAAACACCAAGTAATGCAAAATCATTCGGTAAAAGATTTTGAACATATAATGAATATATAACAGGAACTAATTTTCTTTTTGTAAGATCTCCGGATGCCCCGAAGATTATAAAGATATGACTATCATTTCTGTCCATTTGGTGCTCGTTTTTTATTTGGTTTTTACAGAGTGACCACCGAATTGATTTCTTAATGCTGCTATTACTTTCATTGCAAAAGATTCATCCTGTCTGGATTGAAATCTTGTAAAAAGCGAAGCAGAAATAACATGAACAGGTACATCAAAATCAATTGCAGTTTGAATTGTCCATCTTCCTTCACCACTATCCTGAACATAATCTTTTAGCTGCTCCAATTTCGGATCATCCTTAAAAGCATTTACAGCAAGCTCAAGCAGCCACGAACGAACAACGCTTCCATACTGCCAGGCATCTGCAATTTTAGTAAGATCAAAATCGTAAGGTGCTTTCTCCAGAATTTCAAATCCCTCTGCATACGCCTGCATCATTCCGTATTCAATTCCGTTATGCACCATTTTTACCAAATGACCTGTACCCGAAGGACCGCAATAAACTGAACCTTTAGCAGGAGCCAAAGATTTAAAGACAGGTTCTAAATAATTCACAGCTTCAGTATTACCGCCATACATAAGGCAGTAACCGTTCTGCAATCCCCATACACCGCCGCTAGTTCCACAATCAACAAAATGCACTCCTTTTTCCAAAGCCTTAAGTGAGCGCTGCTGAGTATCCTTCCAATAAGAATTACCGCCATCAATTATAATATCATTTTTGTTTAATATACCAAGTAAAGCATCCAGATTCTCATCCACAGGTTTACCGGATGGAATCATCAACCATACAACTTTGCGTTTTGGTAATTTGTTCACCAGATCCTCAACTGAATCAGATGGGACTGCACCTTTCTTTTCAATCTCAATAATACTTGATTCTTCTCTGTCGTAAACAACAACTTCGTGTTGATCATTCAGCAGCCTTTGGACCATATTCAAGCCCATTTTACCCAAACCAATAAAACCGATTTTCATCTGAACCTCTTAAAATTAGGATGATTATTTAAATTCACTTTATTAACTCCGGCTTAATATATCTATTTTTATAAATAAAATCTTAGTATTCAGAGTAGCAGAATCAATGTTTGATGTATTATTTATTGTTTAATACTTTTAATTAATAAAATAGTTACCGATAATATGAATAAATCACGTTAAGCAGATGGATCAATATCTAAACGGTGATATTTTTATTTTACAGTGTAAACTCCTTTGCAAACGTACCTGTCCAGTAGGTTTCATTTTTTTTATAAGTTTGTTTAGACGCTGCCACAAAAACTATTGCACAATTGTATCGATCCATCATTACAGTAATTTTACTAATCAGTGGAATCCTAATTTCATACAAGTTGTTAATTGGATTTGATGAATGAGCAATCTTTTCTGCATATACCTCGAAAGCTTTTACAGATTTTACTTTACGATTAAATAGATACAAGACATAATAGAAATTAAATGGGGGTTTGAGCAAAGATTTTATTTCTCCTTCCTGCAATGATATGTTTGCAACGAGTTCTGACCCGTTTAATTCCAGAGAAATTACACTTAACAAAACACCAGCCGGAGTAATTATATTCTTGATGGTAAGTTTATCATCTGCAATAAAATTTCTGTTGTACTTAATTATGCGGTTGTAAGCTACAACACCATCTAACTTAGCTGATTTCCATATTTGTTTTAATTCCGGAACAGCATTTACGGCTTTTGCAAAACCGACACTTAATGCAAATTTGCTTCTGCCTTCTTTAGCTTGTTTGTTTTGACTGACTTTATATTTTGAAGGAGGTGCATAGATTACTGTTTATCATATCGGGTTCGCTGAACAAAATCTCCGATAGTTCCGCTCATCACACCCAATAATTGTTTTTTAACTGTTGCCATCTGTTTACACTTTAATTTTTTAGAGTATAAAGTAATTTACTTTTTTACAATATAATAAAGTATAGGTCGTAACGTATTTCAAACGCATCTGAGACGGATCTGAAACGCATTTTAGTAGTTAGTTTAGTGCAAAAACCAACTGATAGGTACGAAGACATATCAACTCCGGATCAAGCTAATGTGGGGAGAGAAATTAACTCGTAGAAATTTGTTAATATATTTATCTAATTCAAAATAAGTATAAATAAATATTTTGGAACAGATTTTAAGGTGTCACCGAAAAAAAATATTCGGCTGTGATTTTGCGAGGAGGGGATTTACCAATTTTTTTTGTGTCTACCCGGTTTAACTATAGCACAAGTTAACTTAAATTTTTACTCTCAGTCTTTTAATGATTCAATAAAGTAATCTGCTAAATTTTCAGGCGTTTCTCTGGTAAGCGAAGGATTAATTTTTAATAAAAATCCATTTTCATCAGATGGGTTTAAGTGAATATTTTTTTTATTAAGAGATTCAGAAAATCGTTTCAAATTTGCAGTATTTACATTCAATCTAACAATGTGAGAGCCGTTTTCATATTTGATAATTTTAAATTTCTCTTCTTTTTGTACTAAAGAAAAAAACTTTTCAGCATTTTGTAATGCGGTTTTATAATCTACTAAAAAACTGTCAGCAAAATGTAAAGCAACTGCAGCAAATGGCCAGACTTCTGGAAGTCCTCCTCCGAACATTCTTCTTTCGTGAAACAAATTTGTTGTAAAGGTCTTAGACCCAGCTAATACTGCACCTGAGGCTGCATTAAAGCATTTATAAAGAGAAGTATAAACTGTATCAAACAAATCTCCATATCTGGCAGGCTCCAAATCTGTATGTACTGATTGTATAAAGATTCTGGCTCCATCTAAATGCGTTTTTATCTCATTATTTTTTGCATAGTCGGTTATAGATTTTAGCTTATCAAACATAAACATACGGTCATGCTGTCTTCTAACCAGTGTTTCAATTAAAATAACTCCTACTTTGGTTGCAACCCGTCCTGTTTTTGTTTTGTTGACAATATTCTCAACCTCACTTAAGCTATAATCTACTGAATTATCGCCCAATGGAATTAGGTTAAGTCCACTAAGGGTCTGGGCACAATCACCTGAATCATTATAGAAATGACTTTGTTCCTGGACTATTACTCTGCGATTTGAATTTGCTAAATGGCGAACAGCAATATGATTGGCCAATGTTCCTGTAGGCATAAAAATGGCAGATTCTTTCCCTAATAGTTTGGCAAACTTGTTTTCAAGTTCTTCTACTATTCCTCCATTGGAATAATTATCAGGTTTAATTTTCCCCTCGTCAGCCAACTTCATAAGTAATTCTGAGTAATCTTTGGGAGAGAATGATAACCCGTCATAAATAAAATCTATTTGTTTGTTTGAATACATGGATTGTTTTACAAATTTTTCAGCAGCAAGAAGGTTGAAAGGAGCGGCTGCCGCTGCAATAACACTTCCTAATTTTACGAAGTCTCTTCTGTGCATAGATATTAAAAATATATTCTGTTAGTAAATAATTTTAGAAAAAATGAACAAAACACTTTTCAAAGCTATTATAAATTAGTTAAATCTAAATGTTACTTCAAAAATATTGCAAATGTTTATCAAAAAAATTCTTACTTTATTTCTTCACGTCCATCTGCATACTTTGCAAATCTTCCCATCTCTCGCGAATGGACATTATTATATCTTGACCAGGGCCAGCCGCCAAATTGAGTTTTGCGGTAATCATTAAATGCTTGTTGTATTTCTGCAGCACTATTCATTACAAAAGGTCCGTGCTGAACCACTGTTTCATTTATAGGTTTACCTTGAAGTAATAAAAGAAATGCTTCCTGATCTCCATTCTCTATAATAACTGGTTGATCTGCTAGTAAATCCACTGAATGATAATTGTCTATCGTAATTCCAGTGATATTTATTTTTGATCCTTTATAAAAATAAAGCTATCTATTAACTTCAAGAGATGCAACAGGAATTGTCCATTGTGCATTGGGTTCCATCTTTATCAACAAGATTCCTACTTCATTTGTAGGATCATTTGCCCACGAGTCAGGAGCAGGCGGTGGTGCAGATACATTAGCAACTTTTCCGGCAATAACTGTTACTTCAGTTAATTTTCTATTTATATCTTTGTCAGTAATTACAGGAATATCCTCTGCCCAAAGCATAGTATAATATGGCTGGGAAAATTTTTTGGCTTTAGGTAAGTTTAGCCATATCTGGAAAAGTTCTAATTGATTGGGTTTACTTTTATCGAGCAGTGGAAACATTTCGGAATGCTGTAATCCTGCCCCGGCAGTCATCCATTGTACATCACCGTTTCCATACCTTCCGGAAGCACTGTGCGAATCAGAATGATCGACAAAGCCCTTTAATACAACTGTAACAGTTTCAAAACCCCTGTGAGGATGTGCAGGAAAGCCTGGAACGATTTCTCCGTGGTACATTCGCCATCCGTCTTTCGTCGTAAAATCTTGTCCAAGATTTCTACCCGCTAGTGATGCAGCCGGACCTAATTCATCATTACCTGCTGGATAATTATCAAGGTGATGTACGCAAAACAAAAATGGATCATTAGTTTCCCAGGTAAATCCTAATGGTTTAATATTGGTAATAAGTTTATTATACATTTTAATTCTCTATTTATAAT
>JAVHOU010000115.1:10600-16108 GCA_036170275.1 Ignavibacteriaceae bacterium | reverse complement strand
ATTGTTTTGCAACACGCACGAAAGGATTCGTGCGTTACGTATTTTGTTTTTCGTAGCCACACTCCGCCGCGGCGGATCCCTTTGTGTGGTTTTTTTTCGCAGGAAAGGATTCCTGCGCTACGTAATTGAGACACAGTTACAAAGAAATAATAAATAAATAATCCTGCTTCATCTTGCATTCATCAATATCTTTTTACAATTTAGGAACAATAAAACACTCAACCTGCACATAAACT
Organism: Ignavibacteriaceae bacterium; assembly: GCA_036170275.1. Taxonomy (GTDB): domain Bacteria; phylum Bacteroidota; class Ignavibacteria; order Ignavibacteriales; family Ignavibacteriaceae; genus IGN3. Next base: position 15,872 of record JAVHOU010000115.1, on the reverse strand, counting down.
ATTTCAACTATTTACAAAACTCTGGTGAGGGCTTATGAAAATTTATACAAAGTTAGTTTTGATAATTTTCTGCTGTTCAATAACAGCATTTGGTCAAGTAACATTACCACATTATGAACCTTTTGATTACACGATTGGAGAAGGACTTCAAACCCAAACTGGTTGGGAGGCATTGAACTCAGGCGATGATATTATCATCAGAACAGGAAATTTATCCTTGGATGGCTTTAGTGCACCAACCTTCAATAGAATAAGCTTCGATGGTAGTGGGATAGATGCTGGAAAATTATTTACACCACAGACTAACGGTACAGTATTTTACTCATTCTTTCTTAATGTAAATAATCTTGGTTCCTTAAATACAACAGGCAGCTACTTTACAGGTTTTACCTCTTCAACATCAACAGAATTTGGAGCAACAGTATGGATAAGAAAACGTGGCGATGGTTATCAGTTAGGGCTAAATCCACGTAGCTCCGAAATCGCTAATACAGTCTGGTCAAACGATACATTGTTAATAAATAGGACAACTTTTATTGTGATTTCATACCAAATCGTATCAGGTTTACAAAATGATTTAGTTAGCTTATGGCAAAATCCAATTTCAACAAGTTTCGGTGGCACAGCACCAAACCCAACATTAACAGCAGTAAACTCGCAAACAGATTTATCAAATCTAAATAGAATTCTAATAAGACAAGACGCTGTAAACAGTACTCCGTTTATTGAAATGGATGAGTTACGAATTGCTACAAGCTGGGCGAACGTAACTCCTGCAATATCGGGTTTACCGCTAATTACTGTAAATCCATCTGGCCTTATTAACTTAAACTATTTTTTTGGATCAGGTCCAGCGATCGCCCAGAGTTATAATCTTACAGGCACGAATTTAAATGGCTCAGATGTAATGGTAATCGCACCAACTGATTACGAAATTTCTTCTAATTCAGGCGTCACGTGGAATTCATCGCTTACTTTTTCTGAATACGGTTCTTCACTGAACCAGTTAATATCAGTTCGGCTAAAAGCAGATTTAATAACAAATAATTACAATTATGAATATGTAAAAAATTCTGGAGGAGGAGTTTCTTCAATCTCAATAAATTGTAGTGGAACTGTAAATCCACTTCCTCCACAACAACTATTAGAAGAGAATTTTAGTTATGGTTCTGGACAACTAACTGATGCTCCCGGAGGTAGTGGAACAAATGTAAGCGGGGGAAACTGGTCAAGTGTTTCAGGATCGGGAAATTATATTAATGTCGTAGATGGAAATTTATTGTATACAAGCTATCCTTCATCGTCAATAGGAAGAAGTATATCCATAATCTCCTCAATATCTAGTTCTGAGGATGTCAGAAGAAATTTTTCAGATATAAGTTCGGAAAAGATTTATGCTTCCTTTTTAGTAAACATATTAAACACAACAGGGTTGGATGAAACGGAAGGAAATTATTTTATACATTTCACTAATATCGGGGGTACAGGTAGTGGTTTCCATGCAAGGTTATATATTCGGGCTCAAGGTTCAAACATCCAATTTGGGATAAGAGCAAGAAGTGATAACACAACATCCTGGGCCCCGGCTCTGTACAATACTGGAACTACTAATTTAATAGTTATTAGTTACGATATCGTCTCCGGTGATGATAACAACATTGCGATATTATGGATTAATCCCAATTTATCAGGTTTAGAACCTATCGCCGATGCAACCTCAACTAACCAAATATCTACCCAAGCAGATCCAGATGGTATTGATGCATTGGGAATAAGACAGGATTACACAGGGAACTCAACTACTCCCAACGCAATAATAGATGGAATTCGTGTTGCACCAACCTGGTCTAATGCTCCCCTACCAGTAGAGCTAACTTCATTTTCAGCTTCTGTTGTTGGCAATGCTGTTAAGCTAAACTGGAAAACTGAGACGGAGGTTAATAATTATGGATTTGAGGTAGAACGCAAAGTCGGCAGTCTTCAGTCCACAGTCAGCAATCCATCTACCGACGAGACAGGTTATGAAAAAATAGGTTTTGTAAATGGAAGTGGTAATTCTAATTCACCAAAGAGTTATAGTTTTGAGGATAAAGTTGTTACTGCAGGAAAATATAGTTACAGACTAAAACAAATTGATAACGATGGCAAATACGAATATTCACAAATTGTTGAAGTTGATTTAGGGCTGCCAACAAAATTTGAGTTAAGTCAGAATTACCCAAATCCGTTTAATCCAATAACAAAAATACGTTATTCAATTCCAACTCCTTCTGCATCCTCCCCTTTGGCAAAGGGGAGGAACGAGGTGGGGTTCGTTTCTTTGAAAGTTTACGATATCCTCGGTAACGAAGTTGCAACTTTAGTAAATGAAGAACAGCAAGCAGGTGTTTATGAAGTTGGATTTAACCCCAATGGATTAGCAAGCGGAATTTACTTTTACAAATTACAGTCCGGTTCTTTTGTCCAAACCCGCAAGATGACTTTGCTTAAATAAAATTCTATAAACCTTCGAGGTTGCAAAGCAGAAACCTCGAAGGTTTTTACACGATACTGCAGCATTTACATCTACAATTTGCAAGCCGGTGCATTTGTTCAATCAAGAAAGATGACGCTAAAAAATAATTTTTACGTAGCGTACTCAGCCGCGGCAGAACCATTCGTACGTTTATTTTTATGCTACTGTTTTTAATAGACGCGCGAATGGATTCGTGCGTTACAAAACTATAAAAGCTCGGGTAACCGGGCTTTTATTATTTTAACTTGAATGTGTCGTAATTGAATTATCGTTTCACAAGGTATTTTGTGATATTAGATAAGATTGTTAGTCACGAATTATCATTATTTTTTTCATTAAAGATTAAAAATCATTTCACTTTATAAAAATGTTTTACTAATTTAAGTTAGTAATAAGAACAAAAAACATACATTTATTAATTAATGAGGTATATAATGAAAAAACTCTACATAATTTTTTCTATCACAATTCTTTTTGCACTTAGTGGTACATTTGCACAACCAGTTGTAACAGAGGAATTTGATTACACTGTGGGTGACAGTTTAACTACTCTTGGCTATGTAGCGCATAGTGGTGGAACCACAAATGCAATTACCGTTAGAGCAGGTAATTTAAGTTATTCTGGTTATGCTTCTGCTGGAGTTGGAAATCATATACAGCTGGTAAACTCTGGCCAAGATGTTAATAAAACTATTGCTTCAGATATAACTAGTGGAACAGTTTATGCTTCTTTTTTAGTTAACGTTGATTCAGCAAGGGCACTTGGAGATTACTTTTTCCATTTAGGTCCTAATCCAATTAGTACAACTTTCAGAGCAAGAGTATTCGTTAAAAAAGCATTGAATGGTAATCTTGCTTTCGGTCTTTCTGTTGGTTCGACAAACACAACTGTACCGCCAGTTTATGCGGATTCAATTTATTCTACCGGCACGACTTATCTCATAGTTGCGGCTTATGAAATTGTTACCGGAACAACAAATGATATTGTTAAACTTTGGGTTAATCCTGATCTTTCAGGTGCAGAACCAACTCCTCTTTTAACGCTTACTGATATTAATATGAGCGATATAAATGTTGGTACTTATGCATTCCGTCAGGGTAGTGCTGCATCAGGTCCATTTTTAAAATTAGATGGATTGATTTTAAGTACAAGTTGGAATTCAGTAACACCTGTTGAACTAACATCATTTGCTGCATCAGTCGGTGGAAATTCTGTTACGTTAAATTGGGCAACAGCAACAGAAACTAATAACTCTAGATTTGAAGTTGAAAGAAAATCAGCTTCAACAAGCTGGCAAAAAATTGCTTTCATTCAAGGTAACGGAACAACTACTCAACCAAAATCATATTCTTATTCAGACCGCAATTTGAATGAAGGCAAATACAGCTACAGACTAAAGCAAATGGATTATGATGGTACATTTGAATATTCAAAAGTTGTTAATGCAGAAATAGCTTCTGTAGATAAATTTGAATTGGCTCAAAATTATCCAAATCCTTTTAACCCTGTTACTACTATTAAGTTTAATCTTCCCGCTGCAGGAAATGTAAAACTTGCTGTTTACAATTTACTCGGTCAGGAAGTTAAAACTCTGGTAAATGGATATAAGGAAGCTGGTACGCATACAGTAGATTTTGAAGCAACAAATCTTAACAGCGGAATTTATCTTTACAAAATAGAGACTAGTACTTATACGCAAACCAGAAAAATGACTTTGCTTAAATAATTATTAATTCTTTGTTTGTTTTTAAGCCCCGATTTTTTCGGGGCTTTTTTATTTTTGCACAAATATTATTTTTAATTGTTTATTTCACCAAAAAGGATTTTAAGTGAATAAAAGAATAGTAGTAACCGGTGCAACTGGTCTGATTGGTAAAAAGCTTGTTAATGCTTTAATCGATAGAGGCGATGAGTTAATAATTTTTGGCAGAGATGCAGGAAAAGCTAAATCAATTTTCCCAAAAGCTAAAGAATATGTTAAATGGGACTACCGAAAACCAGATTTGTGGAAATCAAAATTAGACAATTCTAATTCAGTAATTCATCTTGCCGGAATAAATCTTTTTTCTAAAAGATGGAATGAAAGTTTTAAAAGAGAAGTGATCGAATCCCGTGAAGTTAGCACAAGAAATCTTGTTGAAGCAATCAAATCCTGCGCAAACAAACCTGAAGTTTTTATCTCTGCCTCCGGTATTGGTTATTATGGTGATTGTGGAGAAACAATTCTTGATGAAAAATCTCCAAAGGGAAATGATTTTCTTGCTGATGTTTGTGAAGTCTGGGAATCTGAAGCTGCCAAAATTGAAGAAGCTGGTGTTCGAAGTGTACGGATAAGAACCGGATTGGTTTTAAGTACTGAGGATGGAGCGCTTAAACAAATGCTTCCGACATTTAAATTTTTTATCGGCGGTCCGCTTGGAAACGGCAAACAGTGGTCATCGTGGTTACACATTGATGAGATAGTCGGAATTTATATGCATGCAATTGATAATAACAAATTAAGAGGAGCTGTAAATGCAGCTTCTCCAAATCCAGTTAGAATGAAAGAACTTGCAAAAATGCTTGGAAAAGTTTTAAATCGCCCATCACTATTCCCTGTCCCAAAATTTTTATTAAAATTGGTTGTAGGCGAAGCAGCAGAGGTTGTAACTGCAAGTCAGAGGATTGATGTTAAAAAGTTATTGAACAGCGGATATCAATTTAAATTTACAGAGTTAAGAAAAGCTTTAGAAAATCTATTAAAGAAAAATTAATAA
>JAVHOU010000115.1:0-10500 GCA_036170275.1 Ignavibacteriaceae bacterium | reverse complement strand
TATTTTATCAATCACACACTTTCTTTAATTTTATTTTAAGATTGAAATAATTATTTATGACAGGCACAGGAACTATCAAACAGGTTCTGCGTTCACTGCGGCATAGAAATTACCGTTTGTTTTTTGTCGGACAGGGAATTTCTTTAGTCGGAACATGGATGCAACAAATTGCGCTAGGCTGGTTAGTTTACAGATTAACTGATTCAGCATTTCTTTTAGGATTAGTCGGTTTCGCAGGACAAATTCCGACTTTTCTTCTAGCTTCGTTTGCAGGCGTTCTTGCTGATCGATACAACAAACATAAAATAATTATTATCACACAAACCCTTGCAATGCTGCAGGCATCAGTTCTTGCTGTGCTTACGCTTACCAATACAATTCAAATATGGCATATTATTTCCCTAAGCGTTTTTGTCGGAATAGTAAATGCATTCGATATGCCGACAAGACAGTCATTTGTTATTGATCTTGTTGATGATAAATCTGATTTACCAAATGCAATCGCTCTTAATTCATCAATGTTTAATACAGCAAGATTAGTGGGACCAACAATTGCGGGAGTATTGATTTCATTACTTGGTGAAGGTCTTTGCTTTTTACTTAATGCAATAAGTTATATCGCTGTTATTATAGCGCTATTCATGATGCATATTATCCCAAAAGTTGAAACGATTAACAAAGAAAGAGTACTGCAAGGATTAAAGGAGGGCATTAAATACGCTTACAATTTTAAACCTATAAAAATTCTTTTATTATTCCTTGGATTAGTCAGCTTAACTGGAGGACCATATACTGTTTTGATGCCAATCTTTGCCAGAGATATACTTAAAGGAAATGCAAACACACTCGGATTTCTTTTCGGAGCCGTTGGTATCGGTGCATTGATTGGGGCAATATATCTTGCATCTCGAAAGAGTGTATTAGGATTAGGAAGATGGATTGCTATCTCTTCAATTGTTTTTGCTTTAGGATTAATACTTTTTTCCTTTTCACAAAACTTTATTCTTTCAATTATTCTTATGTTGTTTACAGGGTTTGGGATGATGATTCAGATGGCATCTACAAATACACTTTTGCAAACGCTTGTTGATGATGATAAGCGTGGACGAGTAATGAGTCTTTATGTAATGGCTTTTATGGGTACGGCTCCTATTGGTAGCTTGATAGCAGGAACTCTTGCAAGTAAATTTGGTGCGCCGTTTACTGTATTATCCGGCGGAATTATTTGTTTAATCGGATCAATGATATTTGCGAAATATCTTCCTGTATTAAGAACACACATCAGACCTGTTTATGTTAAACTTGGAATTCTGCCGCAAGTATCTAAGGGTTTACAAGCTGCAACTCATTTAAATATGCCGCCAAGTGAATAATAAAGTTTTTGCAATGGTAGATATTATTGGTATGTCATTCCCACTGCCATCGGCATCCCTTCGGGAGAAAGTGGGAATCTATTTTATTTTAAGTCAACTAACTAACGAATTGGATTCCCGTTTACATATGAATGACAAGGATATTTTTGGCTTTTGAAAAAATCTCTAAAATTTATTTTAATTATAGAGCAATTTTAATATCTGTAATAATCAGGTTTAAATGGTCCTTCAACTTTAACACCGATGTACTTAGCTTGTTCAGGAGATAACACATCAAGCTCAACACCAATTTTCTTAAGATGAAGCATCGCTACTCTTTCATCAATATGGGTTGGAAAATTCTTTAAAGGAATTATCAGCTTAAAAATTTTTGAAGATTTTCTATCATATCTTTTCGTTCTAATTCACCAAATTCAAGAACATTATTTATTAGATATTTATTATCGATTGAATTTTTATTTATTTCTATCAACTCTTTCACATCAGCTAAATCTTGATATCTTGCAGCAAATAGTTTGTAGATTATTAAATCTTCAATTGAACAAACGTAGAAATCAAATCTACCAAGTCTTTTACGTAATCTTCTTTCAATCACTTTTTTATCAAATTCAGTTAGTCCAGCTGCAATATCAATTCTAATCCCATTAAACTTATCTTTAGAAGGCATTATAAAATTTTTTTTAAAGAAATCTAAAGGATTTTCAGGTAATGAAATAAATACTACATTAAAAACATCAAGAACGCTTTCCAACTTTTCAAGTTCACATAAAACCGTGATATCAATATCTTTAGTTGTTCTGTATGATCCATATGTAATAACCGCTAATCCACCAATAACAGCATATTTAATTGAGTTTTTATTACATAAATCATCTATTCTTTTTAATGAAAGTTCAAATTCGTTCAACTTTTTATTCCTAATATTTTGATCAATTCATTTCTTACTCTTATTTTTTCCTGAGTGTATTTTTCTTCAAATGGTGAAAAATTTTTTCTCCAATTATTATATGACTCTTGCCAAAAATCTAAAAAAGCTGCTATATCATTGATTGTTGGTGGTGCGGAGTATTTTTCCTCCGCTTCTTTTAAAGCAGCAAAATTATTTATCGGGGCAAAGTATTTTTCTTTTGGAGTTTCCATTCGCTACAATCATAAACAAAAAAGGACTTGAAATACAAGTCCTTTTAATAATTTTATTTTGCTATCAATACCTGTAATAATCCGGCTTAAAAGGTCCTTCAACTTTAACACCGATGTACTTAGCTTGTTCAGGAGATAACACATCAAGCTCAACACCAATTTTCTTTAAGTGCAATCTTGCTACTTTTTCATCCAAATGTTTTGGAAGTGTGTAAACTTTATTATCATATCTTTCAGGATGATTCCAAAGTTCAATCTGCGCAAGAGTTTGATTTGTGAATGAGTTTGACATTACAAATGAAGGATGACCGGTGGCGCAGCCAAGATTTACCAATCTACCTTCGGCAAGAACAATTATATCTTTGCCATCAATCGTATATTTATCAACCTGAGGTTTGATTGTGTTTTTTGTTTTACCATAATTTTTATTCAACCAAGCCATATCAATTTCAGTATCAAAGTGTCCGATGTTGCAAACAACTGCTTTATCTTTTAAAGCTCTGAAATGTCTTTCCGTAACAATGTTTTTATTACCAGTTGCTGTAACAACAATATCAGCTTCTTTAACGGCATCATCCATCTTTTTAACTTCATAACCTTCCATAGCAGCTTGTAACGCACAGATAGGATCTATTTCTGTAACGATAACTCTAACGTGGTTATTCTTTAATGATTCTGCTGAACCTTTTCCAACATCACCAAAACCAGCAACTACAGCAACTTTACCTGCAAGCATTAAATCTGTTGCTCTGCGGATTGCATCAACTAAAGATTCGCGGCATCCGTATTTGTTATCAAACTTAGATTTTGTAACTGAATCATTTACGTTGATAGCTGGAATTGGAAGTGTTCCTTTGTTCATTCTTTCATACAAACGATGAACACCTGTTGTTGTTTCTTCAGAAAGTCCTTTTATTCCTGAAGTTAATTCAGGATAGTGATCAAGTACCATATTTGTAAGATCACCGCCGTCATCAAGTATCATATTCAATGGTCTTGATTCATCACCAAAAAATAATGTCTGTTCGATGCACCAATTAAATTCTTCTTCATTCATACCTTTCCAGGCAAATACCGGAACTCCAGCGGCAGCAATTGCAGCAGCAGCTTGATCTTGAGTAGAAAAGATATTACAAGATGACCATTTAACTTCTGCACCAAGTTCTACTAATGTCTCAATTAACACAGCAGTTTGAATTGTCATATGTAAACATCCAGCAATACGTGCGCCTTTAAGTGGATTTTTTCCTTTGAACTCTTCTCTTAATGCCATTAAGCCGGGCATTTCTACTTCGGCTAATTCAATTTCTTTTCTTCCCCATTCTGCAAGCGAAATATCTTTTACTTTATACTTTAATGAGAAATCAATTTTCTTTTCTAACACTTCACTCATTTTATTGCCTTTTCTTTTTTTTATAATAATTTCTTTTGATTGATCAACAGTAACAGAACAATAAATAATCTATAAAAAGTTCATTACTACTAAATTATTTCTCTAAATACTTTTTAAATACCGGAACGAGATCTAGATATTCCCACGTAAAGTCTTTATCGTTTCTACCAAAGTGACCGTAAGCGGAAGTTTTCTGATAAATTGGTCTTCTTAATTTCAATCTTGAAATAATTCCTTTTGGTGTAAGATCAACCTCTTTCTGGATCATTTGGGAAATTTTAGAATCAGGAATTACTCCGGTTCCTTTCGTATCTACAAAAACAGAAATTGGCTGGGCAACTCCGATTGCATAAGAAACCTGGACAAGACACTCTTTAGCCAGTTTTGCAGCTACAACATTTTTTGCAATATGTCTTGCAGCGTAAGTTGCAGAGCGATCAACCTTAGAAGGATCCTTACCTGAAAATGCGCCACCGCCGTGAGGAGCCCAGCCGCCGTAAGTATCAACAATAATTTTTCTTCCTGTCAATCCGCTGTCTCCATGTGGTCCGCCAATTTCAAATCTGCCGGTTGGATTAACAAAATATTTTGTATTCTTATCTAAATATTTTGCTGGAATAACTTTTTTAATTACGTTCTTAATAACGTCTGATTTTATTTTGCTTTGTTTCGCATCACCATCGTGTTGAGTTGAAATAACAACAGCATCAACTCTTAATGGTTTCCCGTTATCATCGTATTCAATTGTAACCTGCGATTTTGCATCAGGACGCAGGTACGGCATTAATCCATTATTTTTCTTTCTAATATCGGCAAGCTTTTTAACAAGTTTATGAGCAAAAACAATCGGCATCGGCATAAGCTCTGGTGTTTGATCGCAGGCATAACCAAACATAATTCCCTGATCGCCTGCACCGCCGGTATCAACGCCCATTGCAATATCCGGTGACTGTGAATGTATTGCGTTTAATACCGAACAAGATTCCGAATCAAATTTATAATCAGCTTTAGTATATCCAATCCTTTTTACGGTTTCTCTTACTACGGCGGGAACATCAATATAAGTTTTTGTTGTGATTTCACCACCGACTAAAACTAATCCTGTTGTAACAAATGTTTCGCAAGCAACTCTGGCTTCCGGATCCTTTGCGTAAATTGCATCTAATATTCCATCGGATATCGCATCACTTACTTTATCCGGATGACCTTCAGAAACTGATTCTGATGTGAAGAAAAATGACATCTTTTAATATTCCTTTAATGATTTTTTAATTTGCTATGCTTGATTTTTGAGTGTCAAATTTAACTAATCCATCCACTATATACAAAATAACTTTATCAGGATTTAACTATCTTTTAAATACTATTTAATGAAATATTGAAACGATTATGAAGACTAAAATTACTGACCTATTGAAAATAGAACACCCAATTATTCAAGCTGGAATGGTTTGGGTATCTGGGTGGAAATTAGCTTCTGCAGTTTCTAACTGTGGTGGGTTGGGATTGATTGGTGCCGGCTCGATGAAAACCGATTTGCTTAAGGAACATTTACAAAAATGTAAGTCTGCAACAGACAAGTCCTTTGGAATTAATATTCCTCTACTTAGAAAAGATTCTGACGAACTCATCAAAGTTTGTTTGGATGAAGGTGTTAAAATATTGTTTACTTCAGCAGGAAATCCAAAATCATTTACACCATTATTAAAAGAAAATGGATGCATCGTGGTTCACGTTGTTGCAAATCTAAAATATGGATTGAAGGCACAGGAAGCTGGCTGCGATGCTGTTGTAGGCGAAGGCGTTGAAGCTGGTGGACATAATGGCGCTGATCAACTAACAACATTTTGTTTGATTTCACAATTAGTAGATAAGTTAAACATTCCTGTTATTGCTGCAGGAGGAATTGTTAATGGAAGAGGAATTTTAGCAGCTCTTTCCCTCGGTGCCGAAGGTGCGCAAATTGGAACCCGCTTTGCTGCAACTGTTGAATCATCTGCGCACGAAAATTATAAACAGGAAATAGTTAGATCCAGTGATCAGGATACAGTTTTAGCATTTAAGAAAATTGGTTTAGTTAGAATGATAAAAAATGATTTTGCATTTCGTGCAATGAAGGCTGAAAATGAAGGATGGAATGAGGTTCAGTTACGAGAATTACTTGGAGTAAAACGAGAGAGGGCAGGAATTTTTGAAGGTGATTTGGTTGAGGGTGAGCTTGAAGCCGGGCAAGGCGTTGGATTGATAAATGATATCCCAACTGTTAAAGATTTGTTTGATAGATTGTTAAAGGAATACGAAAGAGCAAATGAAAAGTTAAAAACAATAGCACACTGATGACACAGATTTACCTGATTTTCACAGATAAAATTAACGTTCTAAACTTGTTTAGTTAGTAATTTTTCTACAACTTCATCAACGCTTTTTGCCGTTGGAAAGAATGAATGGACTTTTCGCAGAACTGATTCAACAACTGCGTCGGGACAACTTGCCCCGCTGGTTAAAATAATATCCGCTACATTTTTTACCGGCAAATAATTTTTTGTTTCCATTTCTTTATGTTGATGAATATTAAAATGCCTGATTAAATTTTTACTTACAATCTTTTCTTCTGATGAGATAAAGTAAGTTGGTAATTTTTCTTCACAAAGCTCAACAATGTGAGATGTGTTTGAGCTGTTGTAACCGCCAACAACAACAGCAAAATCAGCACTTTCTTTTAATAAGCCGTAAGTTGCCTCCTGATTATCATTCGTTGCGTAGCAAAGTGTATCGCGTGTATCTGCAAAATGTTCTTTAATATTTTCTGCGCCATATTTTTTGATCATGGTGTCTTTCAGCAAATCAGCAATTGATTGAGTTTCTGTTGCAAGCATTGTAGTTTGATTTACCACTCCGATTTTTTGTAAATCTTTTTCAACATCAAACCCGGCAGAAAATTTTCCTGCAAAAATCTTGTAAAATTCTTCTGCAGGTTGTTCATTAGTGATAAATGATGCAAGCAGTTTTGTTTCCTCAATATCTCTAACAATTACTGAAGGAGAATTTGTTTTGCTGTGCGAAAATGTAGCGCGTGTTTCTTCGTGAAATGATTTTCCGTGAATGATTACGGTAAAATTATCTTTGCCAAGCTGCTCACTTCTATTCCAAACTTTTTCTACAAAAGGACAAGTAGTATTGTATCGATAAGGATTAATTCCAACTTCATTTAGTTTTTGTTCAATCTCAAGTGTTGTTCCAAAAGCAGGTATGATAACAATATCATCTTTACTTAACTCATGCCAATCAATTAATTGTTTTCCCGAAGTATCCATTAAAAACTTTACACGAAGATTTTGAAGATCATTATTTACGCCGGGATTATGGATCATCTCACTTAGCAAATAAATTCTTTTGCCGGAATTTTCTTCGATCGTTTTGTAAGCAATCTCAATTGCATTTTCTACACCATAACAAAATCCGAAATGGCGTGCAAGAAAAAATCTAACCGGACCAAAATCTAATAGAGTTGGTGTAAAATCTTTTTTTCTCGGATCAAGATCTTTACGCGTATTCTTAATTTTAGTTATAAAAGAACTTCTGTAAATATTTGGGATATTAAAATTTTTCATATTTAATAATTTTATAAACTACTTAATCACTACAAAAGACAAACCACTTCAGTATATTTGCTTTCCAAATTTAGAGAAATGAAATGAAATTATTAGAGAAATTAGAAAAAATTAAAACTCGATATGATCAGTTAAATTCACAACTTTCCGAAGCCGCGAATACAAATGATTACGAAAAAATAAAAAATCTTAATAAAGAAAGATTAAATCTTGAGGAAATAATTTCTGCACACGAAAAATATTCTTCCGTAATTAAAAACATTGAGGGCAATCTTGAAATTATAAATTCATCCCGCGAAGCTGAGCTAATTGAAATGGCAGAATTAGAACTTGATGAATTAAAAAATCAAAAAGAATTGATGGAAGAAGAAATAAAAGCGTTATTGCTTCCTAAAGATCCTAATGATGATAAAAATATTATTATGGAAATTCGCGCTGGCACTGGCGGTGAAGAAGCAGCATTGTTTGCAAATGATCTTTTCAGAATGTACATAAGGTACGCCGAAATATGTGGATGGAAGTATGAACTTATCGATTTGAGTGAAACTGGTCTCGGTGGGATCAAAGAAGTTGTTTTTTCAATAAACGGTCAAAGTGTTTACGGTAATTTAAAGTTTGAATCAGGTGTACATCGCGTTCAACGAGTACCCGAAACTGAAGGAAGCGGAAGAGTTCACACATCAGCCGCTTCGGTTGCTGTATTACTTGAAGTTGAGGATGTTGAAGTTGAAATAAATATGAATGATGTTAAGATAGATATTTTTAGATCTGGCGGCGCTGGTGGACAGAACGTAAATAAAGTTGAAACTGCAGTTCGTATGACACATCTTCCAACTGGCATTGTTGTCCAATGTCAAGATGAAAGATCACAGTTAAAAAACAGACAAAAAGCTTTAAAGGTTTTAAAAGCCAGAATTTATGATATGGAATTGAAGAAGCAGAATGAAGAACAATCTGCTAAAAGAAAATCTATGGTTGGAAGCGGTGATAGAAGCGATAAAATAAGGACCTACAACTATCCTCAAAATAGAATTACAGATCATAGAATTGGGTTAACACTGTATAACTTATCCAATATGATGGAAGGACATATCGAAGAACTTATTGAACATTTAAAGATTGCCGACAAAACTGAGAAACTTCAAGCAGCAGAAACTCTCTAAAAGACTAACTGAGTTTAACCACAAAGAATAATTTTTTATGGCGAGATTCAGAAGATTGGTAAATGTCTAATTTTTTTTATTCAAAAAAATTCCTGTAACGATTTAAATAACAAAAAACTATTTCACTTCAATTAGTATCAAACTTACATCATCATCATATTCTGAATCAGTAAATTTATCAAAGCTTTCTTTAATAACATCCAAAGGATTCTGATTAGAAGCTGCCCCGGTAATTATCTCAAATAATCTTTGCTCGCCAAAACTTTCACGCGCTTTGGATCTTGAATCAATTAAGCCATCTGTTGTTAAATATATCCGGTCTTTAGGTTTTAGTTGTAATTTTAAATCTTCATACTCGCCTTTTTTTGCAAAGCCTAATAAAAGTCCTTTTGATTTTATCCGTTCAATTTTGCCATCGAAAGGATTATAAATTAGAGGTATATCTCCAGCTCCAGCATATTTTAAAGTTTTTGTTTGATTATTAAGAATAATTATAGAAAGGGTTGCAAAAACTTCAGATACTTTTGTATCACCATATACCGTTGAATTTACTTGTTCCAAAATTTCACTTGGGGAGTAATCTTTTGCAGATTGGAGGACACCGCGCAATGCACTTCTGATATATCCGGCATACGCATAAGCAAAATACCACGCACCCCACTTTTTCCCCATTACATCACCAAGTATTACAACTAAATTATTCTGATCTAAATTATAATAATCTAAAAAATCACCACCAGGAATTCCCTTAAAAGGTACATGCAAATGAGAAATAGAAAATCCATCAAATTTTGGAAAATTATCCGGAACAACTTTCGTTCTTAACGAACTAGTTGCTTCTTGCAATTCGGAAATTACTTTTTTCCTTTCATTGCCAAGACTTTTAATTATCGCCGAAACTTTTGCAACCACTAATTTGGGTCCGGCTGTTTTTACTACATAATCCGTAATTCCCAAATCATATCCAACCAAAATATCTTCTTCACTGTTTTTTGCTGTTAGAAAAATGAATGGAATATTTTTTAATTCATTATTCTCTAAAATCATTTTCCTGAATTCAAATCCGTCTGTTTGAGGCATCATAATATCAGAAATAATAATATCCGGCTGATCTTTTTTTATTGACTGCATTGCTTCATCAACACTATATGCAAGTCTGCAATCAAATCCAGCTTTATCTAAATTGTATTTGAATAATTTTGCCATCGAAGGATCATCATCAACAAATAAAACCTTTGGCGGAATTTCATCAAAAGATTTTTCCAGGTTTTTCCTGATGCCATACGTTCTATAAATATCAGATCTTCGTATAAGCGCTTGTGTTTTTAAAATAAGTTCTTTTACATCAAACGGTTTGGTGATTATATCATCACCGCCTGATTCGATCGCTTTGGATTTATCCTCAAGGGTATTTTTAGCAGTAACGAATATGAAGGGAAGAAAACGATGTTTTTCATTCTCTCTAACTTTTTGGCAAAAAGCAAACCCATCCATACCTTCCATAGTAACATCAGAAAGTACAAGATCAATTTTTTCTTTCTTTAGGATTTCAAATGCCTGATTGGAATTTTCAGCTTCGAAAGGGATAAAATCGTTTAACTCAAGATGATGATGAATCAGCTTTCTGATTGTTTTATCATCATCAATAACTAGTATAGATCTTTTTTCTGATTCGGACATTTATTCACTGGTCAATCAGTAAGAATGATTAAAACGAATTGACAATAAAAATAAATAATCTACTTATGACTAATATTTAATTATCAACTCACCTTACGCAACCCGATGCGTATAGTTATATTTTTTAGAATTTCATAGCG
>JAVHOU010000114.1:0-3368 GCA_036170275.1 Ignavibacteriaceae bacterium | reverse complement strand
TCAATAAGTGAGTTAGTAGTCTCTATCTCAACATCATCAAGATCAATAGCATTTGTAATTAACTTTTTGTTTTTTGTATTCCTTAAAAAGCTCATCATTTCATTGCGCGCTGTTTTGAACAACCAGAACTGAATACTCTGTTTGTTATGAATGTTATTAATATTTTCAAACAATTTTATAAACACATCCTGCACAATATCATCCGCACGCATTTTATCGTTTAACATTTTTAATGCGTAATTGTAAATCCGCTTCTTATACTTATTGAAGAGGATTGTAAACTCAATTATTTGATTTTCGTTTTCCTGCAAAATCAATTTTTGTTTCTTATCTAAAAGATGCCTAAAACGGATAAAATGTTTCCATACTTACAAAATATTTTATCAAGAATCTTATTATGTTTAATAATCTGTTGATTTCCGTATCAGAACAAATCTAAATTACATTGCTAAACTTCTCATTCTTTGGTACTTTTAACCGCTAAATTCTAAGAAAATGAAGAAAATTTTAATTTTAGGCTCTTCCGGTTCGATCGGTGTTAACACGCTTAATGTTATTAGGAATTTTCCGGATAAGTTTCGTGTTGCTGGATTAACAGTAAATTCAAGAGTTGATGTTTTAGAACAACAGATAAAAGAATTTCATCCTGAATTTGTTGTTGTTACAGATGAATCCAAAGCTAAAAAACTTAAATCTAACATTGGTAATTTGTGCGAAGTTCTTATTGGTAAAGATGAGTTATTAAAAGCATCGTCTGAAAAAGATTACGATATTTTACTTGGTGCTATTGTCGGTTTTGCAGGATTAGCTCCAACTCTTGAAGCAATTAAGCGCGGAAAAAGAATAGCGCTGGCTAATAAAGAAACTTTGGTTGTTGCAGGTGAACTTGTTACAAAATTAGTTTTAGAAAACAGTGCGGAAATACTTCCCGTTGATTCTGAACATTCTGCAATTTATCAATGCCTTGTAGGTGAAAATCTTAATGAAGTTGAAAAGTTAATTATTACAGCTTCTGGCGGACCATTTTTAAACAAAGATAAATCGTTTTTTGAAAATGCTACTGTGGATGAGGCGCTTAGTCATCCAAACTGGAAAATGGGAAATAAAATTACCATAGATTCCGCAACGATGATGAATAAAGGACTTGAAGTTATCGAAGCACATTGGCTATTTGGTTTACCCATTGAAAAGATTAATATAGTTATTCATCCGCAATCAATAATACATTCAATGGTTCAGTTTGTGGATGGCTCAATAAAAGCACAGCTTGGTTTGCCGGATATGAAATTGCCGATTCAATATGCACTTACTTTTCCGGAAAGATTGCAGAATGATTTTAAGAGAACAGATTTACCGGCAATAAACAATCTCTCTTTTTTTGAACCGGATTTTGATAAATTTGAATGTTTACAACTTGCTTTTGATGTAATTAAGAATGGTGGAACAGCACCATGCATTTTGAATGCTGCAAATGAAATTGCTGTTGAAAAGTTTATAAATAAAAAAATAAAATTCTCTCAGATTCCTGATTTGATTAATAAAGCTTTGGATAAGATTGAAAATCATACCGACCCTGATATTGATACAATTTTTGAGTGTGATCTTAAAACTAGGGAGTTTGTTAGTTCTTTAAATTAGTGTTTAGGGTTTTAGAAATTACTTAACGATTTATGGTTAATTTATCAGACTGAGTTTATAGAAGGCTGACGATTTGCTATATGATATGGTCACACTTCGACTGCGCTCAGTGTGACATCGGTTTTAGAATTATTAGGTAAAAAGATTAATCGTTTTTTACAATCAGTTCAAAACGAACATTTAAGTGATAAATAATTTTACCAGCATCCAGAATCAAATATCCAGGATCGGTTATAAAAAAAGTATAGACAATAAATAAAACAGTTTTAGAATAAGGAGTTCTCGTTACATGGATTATATAATTTATTTCGCGATTACAATTGGTATTTTGGTTTTCATCCACGAGTTTGGACATTTTGCTGCAGCTAAGTTAAGCGGAATGCGTGCAGATGTTTTTGCAATCGGATTTGGAAAAAGATTATTTGGATGGAATAAAAAATCAGGATTTTCATTCGGTGAACTGCCAAAAGATTTTGATGGTGAGGGGCATACTGATTATCGATTAAGTTTACTGCCACTTGGCGGATATGTTAAAATTGCCGGTATGGTTGATGAGAGCGGAGATATTAGTTTTGCTGATAAAGAGCCGCAGCCTTATGAATTCAGGGCAAAACCAGTTTGGGCAAAAATATTTGTAATTACCGCCGGCGTATTTATGAATCTTATGCTTGCGTGGGTAATTTTCTGGGGCGCAAATTTCTTCCAGGGAAAACCAATTACTCCAACAACAACATTAGCTTACGTTGAAGCTGGAAGTCCTGCTGCTAAATCCGGATTTACAACTGGCGATAAAATTATCAGTGTAAATGGTAAGTCCGTTAATAACTGGGAGGATCTTAGAGCTGAAATATTTATTAATACTCTCGGTGAAAATATAAATGTTAAAGTTTTACGTAACGGTAAGGAAGAAAAACTTTTTGTATCCAGAAAAAATATTCCTGATGATGAATCCAAAGGATTATTCTTAATTCCGGCAGGTGTAAAACCAGCAATTGGTGAAGTGGTTAAAAATTCCCCTGCCGAAAAAGCAGGCATTAAAACTGGTGATATTTTTCTATCCTTAAACAACACAACACTTTATACAGCAAAACAAACTACGGAAATAATATCTTCTAACGCAGGTGTTGAATTACTATTAGTCGTTTTAAGAGAAAAAGACACACTAAATTTAGCAGTAACTCCAGGTAAAGATGCAAAAATTGGAGTAGCAATTGCTCCAGTATTTATGGGCGTTACCAAGATGAGAACCTACGGATTCTTTGCGTCTGTTTATTACGGATGGAAAGATATTGAGAAGGTAACTTCATTAACTTTTTCAATGGTAGGCAAAGTATTCTCTGGAAACATTGAAGTTGGCAAAGCGTTTGGCGGACCGATAAAAATTGCCCAGATAGCTGCAAAGTCAGCGGATTCCGGTATGGCAAGCTTTTTATATTTTCTTGCTCTTTTAAGTTTAAGTTTGGCAATACTAAACATTATGCCTTTTCCTGTTTTAGATGGCGGACACTTAGTAATGATTATTATTGAAGCAATAATTAAAAGAGAAATCCCAATAAAAATTAAAATGGCAATTCAAAATACAGGGCTTGCTATTCTGCTTCTGCTAATGGCGTTTATAATTTATAATGATATAATATCTTTATAGTATTTTGTTTCGTAAAGATGACATCTTTCAAAAAGATGTCATCTTTTATCCAACTTATCCCACCCATCATTTTTCTTTACCAGCT
>JAVHOU010000113.1:3342-16218 GCA_036170275.1 Ignavibacteriaceae bacterium | reverse complement strand
AAGCCAGCTATGGTAATTTTATTAAGGGAGAAAAAACAGATGCTGATCGTAATGAAAACACAGATTGGCGTATAACATGGAATCATAATCAAACAATTACTCCAACTTTAAGATTTGATGCCAAACTGGAATTTCTTTCAGGATCAAATATTCAACGAAACATAAATAACTTTAATGAAATTTTAAGGAACGAAGCTGTATCTAATGCTACAATTTTTAAGCAGTGGGAAGAATCAGGAAATAGTTTGTCATTAAGCTATTCGAGAAATCAAAATTTTGAAAACAATAATATTTCCGAAGTTCTTCCAAACTTAACTTTTTCACTTGCTCAAGCATATCCATTTAGAAATAACACCGGCGGACAGGAATGGTATGAATCGTTTGGTTATAGTTATTCCGGTCAGTTCCAAAATAACCGAAATAAAATTTTTGGTAATTTAACTACACGCGGTGGAATTCAACATAATATTCGTGCCTCATTG
Source organism: Ignavibacteriaceae bacterium (assembly GCA_036170275.1). GTDB lineage: Bacteria > Bacteroidota > Ignavibacteria > Ignavibacteriales > Ignavibacteriaceae > IGN3. Next base: position 15,736 of record JAVHOU010000113.1, on the reverse strand, counting down.
TCTCCTAAAATTGGATTTATAAGTATATCGCCGAATATCAGTTACAATGAAAGTTGGTACAATAAACGTGTTACTAAATCCGTGGCTGTCAATGATTCCGGTGATTATTTTGTAAAAACGGATGATGTAAAAAAAATTAGTCAGGTAAGAACTTTTTCAATTGGTGTTTCAGCATCCACAAAATTTTATGGAATGTTTAATATTAATTCTTTAGGAATTAGTGCGATAAGACATACAGTTACACCTTCAATCAGTTATAATTATTCACCTGATTTTTCAACTCCATTCTGGGGATACTATGATTCTTATATCGATACTCTGGGTAAGTCGGTTAAGTATAATAAATTTGAAAGGGAAATATTTGTTCATCCATCAAACCAGGAACAGCAAAGTCTAAATTTTTCTGTAGGAAATATATTTGAGATGAAAACGGTAGCTGACCCAACTGATACCACAGCAAAGGAGAATAAAATTCAACTATTAAATTTGAATGCGGGTTTTGGATACAACTTTGCTGCCGATAGTCTTAATTTTTCTGATTTCAATTTAAATTACAGAACCCAGGTTGGTAACTTTTTTAATTTTTCAGGTGGTACAACTTTTACTCCATACGATTATGCTAATGAACAAAAACCTAAAATAAATAAATTTTTAATTGATGAGGGCAAAGGATTATTGAGAGTAACTAATTTTTTCGTATCACTTTCATTAGCAATATCTGGTGATAAAATAGCCCCAAAAGAAAAACCGAAGTCAAGTCAGCCAATTATTCAACAAGATCAAAATGGACTAAACTCTGAACGAAGTATTTATCAAGGTTTGTATAATGATAAGGATCCGGATTTTACAATTCCTTGGGATATTTCTTTAAATTATAATTATAATGAATCAAGACCAACGCCCATAAAAGTGAGTAAAAGTTCAAATATAAGCGGCAGCTTTAATTTTAATTTAACTCCTAACTGGAAATTTTCAGTAACAGGAAGTTACGATCTGGAAAGACAGGAGTTTTCTGCGCCTCAGGTTCGTATATCACGGGATCTTCATTGCTGGCTGATGAATTTTACATGGAATCCAATTGGAACTTATAGAGGTTATACTTTTGAGATTAGAGTTAAAGCTCCTCAGTTACAGGATTTAAAAATAACAAAACGTGATCAGTTTTTTGAAGGAAGATAGAATTGATAAATTATATTATTGATGGAAATAATCTGATTGGGAAAATTAAATCATTAATGGATTTACAAAGAAAAGATAAACAAGCATCGAGAGAAAAATTAACGTTTATGTTGGATCGCTACTTTGTTGGTAAAAAGAATCAAGTTACGTTGCATTTTGATGGGCATCCAAAAAATAAAATCAATACGGGCACGTTAAAAATTATTTATTCAGAAAATTTAACCGCTGATGAAAAGATAAAAAAGCAAATCGGTAATTCGTCAACGCGAAAAAATATTGTAGTTGTAACATCGGATATGAATCTAGCTGAATATGCCCGAGTATGCAGTTGCAAAGTAATTTCCAGTGATGAGTTTGCTGTTATGTTAAAAAATATGAATCAGGAAGATGATGAGGAAAGCAGGATAAAACAGATTAATAATAATGACGAATTTATAAGATTGTTTAAATCAAAATAGAATAAAATTTAGAATAGAATGATTGAATTATTTTATAAACTCTTTTGAAAGTAAATAGTTAAGCTTGTTGGTAAATTTAGATTTGATTTTAACCCAACCGAAAGATTCCAACTGACCGTTTCATTCAATTTATTATTAAACTTTGATACAAGTCTCACCGCATTAATAGCACTTACAACACGGTTTAATAATAATGCTCCAACAATAAATCTTACATCATTAAAAGTTTGTTCGCTGGAGACCCACATATTACGATATGCTTTTCTTTGCTCTGTAGAATTCCATTTCCAAAAATATTGGTTAGTATTATACATGTCATTAAAATTTCTTTCCAGAGCTTTTTCATCATTAAACTTTTCTATATCAGAATAGTCGCCGATTGTGGCATAATAATTATCATCTTTATTAGCAGTTGTAATTCCGGCATTGACTTGTGCATAAGAAATATATCTGTCCTTCTGCCAATTCCCATAAACATTCATACCAATAAGTGAGCCCCACAATACGCCATCAGCAATTGTAAAATAAATTCCACTGTCATAAGATTCGGCATATAATTCGCCCATTCCGGGAAGCAGCAGAGAATAGAGAATAGCCATTCCAGCACTCTTCTTTGCTTTTATATCATCAACTGAAAACTTCTGATTAAAAAGATTAGTCTCATTTATGCCTGCAAGCGCTTGTTGTTTAAAAGAATAAAATGAAGGATTATTTGGCGATTGAGAAAAAATGGGGATGGATAATATCATACAAGCAATTAAAATATTTTTCATTTTTTTATTTTAATATTATAGTTGAGTTATTTCTAATGCAACGGAATTTTTAGTCTCTTTTATATGACCGTATGCAAGTAGTTTTTTAATTGAATCAATTTCAACGATGGAAATCTGATTGATTAGAGATTCATCATAATTATTTTCTACTCTTACATAATTAGAAGAAAAGCCTTTCATACTTCCATCCAAATTTTCAGTCTCGAAAAGAACTTCAAGGTTCTTACCAATCATTTGATTGTAAAAATAATTCTTTTTTTTATCGCTTAAAATTTTAAGGATATTATTTCTTTTTTTTCTTTCTGAATAGGGAACTGACTCTTGCATCAAAATGGCTTTCGTATTAGGTCGTTCTGAATAAGTGAATACATGCAGATATGAAATTGGTAATTGATGAAGGAAGTTATAGGTTTCCATAAATTCAATTTCAGTTTCACCAGGATAACCAACAATTACATCCACGCCAATTCCTGCATCAGGAATTTGGCTTTTAATTTTTGTAATCAATCTACTGTAATCTTCAGCTTTATATCTGCGTTGCATTGATTTTAGAATTGTGTTGCTACCACTTTGTAAGGGAATATGAAAATGATTACAAATCTTTTTTGAATTTGCAGCCAATTCAATAATTGAGTCCGTTAAAAGGTTCGGTTCGATAGAACTGATTCTAATTCTAAAATCGCCTTTAACATTTATCAATCTTTTTAGTAATTCGTAAAAGTCTACATTAAAAGATTTTCCATAATCTCCAACATTCACACCAGTTAAAATAATTTCTTTATAACCATGCTGAACAAGTTTTGTAAAATCTGTAACAGCTAAATCAGGATTCATACTTCTACTTTTACCACGTGCAAGGGGTATTGTGCAAAATGAACATTTATAATCACATCCATCCTGTATTTTAAAATACGCTCTTGTTCTATTATCAGCATCTGTGGAGCTTGCATTACCGAAATAATTTAAATCATCTTTAGATGAAATGTAAATACAAGAAAGTTCTTTTTTATTGAAGTCTTTAAGAAGTGAAAATATTTCAAACTTTTCATTACTGCCAAGCACAGCATCAACACCATCTATTGATGAAATTTCTTCGGGTCTAAGTTGTGCATAACAACCGGTTACAATAACGTATGCATTGGGATTTGTTTTTAATGCTCTTCTAACTAACTGCCTGCATTCTTTTTCAGCATTTTCAGTAACAGTGCAAGTATTAAAAACATAAATATCAGCTTTGTCCCTTATGTTAACGATTGAATATCCATTTTTTAGAAACTCGTTTCCAATCGTAGAAGTTTCTGAAAAATTTAATTTGCAACCAAGTGTATGCAAAGCAACTGTATGAGACATTTATTTTTTTGGTTTTAGTATATAAAGAAAGAGCGGGATATTATTCCCGCTCAAATAATGGATATATAAAAGAAATTAATTTAATTCTTCTTTTTTTACCGTTTCTGTTTCAGGAACTTCAAAAATCGGAAACTCAGACGAATCGATTGTTCCCATTTCTGCAGTTTTGATATTCTGAACAGTTACACGTTCAAGTTTATAATTTGTAATGTACTGCTCAATTTCTTCATCTTTCTTTTCTTTGAGAGCAGCAATTGCACTAAGTACAATTTTCTTACTCTCTTTATCAAACTCAATAACCTTTAAAGGGATTGTTGAGTCGATAGGGAAGTGGGTAGCAAGATTTTTTATCTTTGATGTAGAAAGCTGAGTCGTTGGTACAAATCCATCAACGTGAGATGGAAGTTCTGCAATTATACCTTTCTCAATAATCCGGACAATCTTTCCATCCGTTATTTTGCCAACTGAATATTCCTTTTCGAAAGTATCCCAAGGATTATCCATTATCTGTTTATGACCTAGGGAAATTTTTCTTTGTTCTACATCAACGCTAAGAACTACCACTTCAATTTTTTCATTCTTCTTTACCACTTCACCAGGATGGCGGATTTTCTTTGTCCACGATAAATCAGATATGTGAACTAATCCATCAACTCCTGGTTCTAATTCAACGAATACACCAAAGTTTGTTAAGTTGCGTGCAATACCGTTATGTTTTGATCCAACCGGATATTTAGCCATTAATGTTTCCCAGGGATCTGGTTCTAATTGCTTTATACCGAGAGAAATTTTCTTTTCTTCTTTATCGAGTGAAAGAACAACGGCTTCAACAATTTGTCCCATTGCAACAACTTGTGAAGGATGTTTAATGTGCTGGGTCCAGCTCATTTCTGAATTATGAATAAGACCCTCAATGCCTTTTTCAATTTCAATGAAAGCTCCATAATCGGTTAAGGATACAACTCTGCCAGAAACCTTATCTCCGATATTTAATTTTTCTTCAATCTTATCCCAAGGATGTGGAAGAAGTTTTTTAAGAGATAATGAAATTCTTTTCTTTTCCTCATCAAAATCAGTAACAACAACTTTAATGGTCTCATCAAGTTTAACTACTTCATTTGGATGATTAATTCTTCCCCAGCTAAGATCCGTTATATGAACCAAACCATCAACACCTCCAAGATCAACAAACACACCAAAATCTGTAATTGCTTTAACAGTACCTTCAAGTATCTGTCCTTTTTCTAAGCTTGTTAAAATTGCATTTCTTTGATCAAAAATTTCTTCTTCAACAAGTACTTTATGAGAAACGACAACATTCTCGGTTGGGATATTAACTTTTACAACTTTGAAGTCCATAGTCTGTCCAACGAATGCATCAAAATCTCTAATCGGTCGAATGTCTATTTGTGAGCCTGGTAAGAAAGCTTCCATACCAAGAAGATCTACAACCATTCCGCCCTTAATTCTTTTAACAATTTTACCTTGTATAATTTCACCGGTATCGTGGGCTCTTATTACTTTTTCCCATATTCGTAAGAAGTCAGCTCTCTGTTTACTTAATACAAGATTGCCTTCCTGATCTTCAACACTTTCAAGGACAACTTCAATTTCCTGCCCAACTTTAAGATCATCACCTTCAATAAATTCATTTCTTGGAATTGTACCTTCGGATTTGAACCCAACGTCGATGATAACATTATCGCCTTGAATTCTTACGACTTTACCTTTAATTAATTCGCCTTCTTTAACATCTCTAAATGAATCTGAATAGAGTTTAGCGAGTGCTAAAAACTCTTCTTTAGAATATTCATCATCGTTAAATTTTGCATTTGCTTTTTCGTACTCATCGGGAGTCACAGTTTTTAGAGTCGTTGCTTTTTCTTGGGACATTAATCCTCCTAAAAAAATATTTTTCTGTTTTACTAATCTTTGCCGGTAAGAAAAGAAAACAGGTTAGTTAGTTTAACATTTTGATTTAGCCGGCTTAAAATAAATTTCCTTTTTTATTTGCTATTCTTTTTACTTCATTAATAATCAAGTCAACTTGTTCTTCGATAGTAGTGTTCGAAGTATCAATCTCTATAGAATCTGGTGCTTTAGTTAATGGACTTGCAGCTCTATTAGAATCAATAAAATCTCTGTTCTTCAGATTTTCTTTTACTTTATCGATGGGAACGTTAGTGCCTTTTTCGATAAATTCTAAAGCGCGCCTTTGGGCTCTTTCATCAATTCCCGCTGTAATAAAAATCTTCACATCCGCGTTTGGAAATACAACAGTGGAAATATCTCTGCCCTCCATAACTACCCTTCCATCTTTTCCCATTTCCTGCTGTTTCTTTACAAGAATTTTTCTAACACCTTCAATAGCACTAATATCACTGACATTACTATTTACTTCAAAGGAACGAATTTCCGTAGAAATATCCTGACCGTTGACCGTTATTTTAGTTTCGCCTTCAATAAATTTAAGAACAATATTAAGGGACTTTGCCAATTCTACTATCTCTTCGTTTTTACCAATTAGATTATTCCTTAAAACGAACAGAGTAACCGCACGATACATTGCTCCTGTGTCTATATAAAGATAATTTAACCTTTTAGCCACCAATTTAGCAGATGTGCTTTTCCCTGAACCTGCTGGTCCATCTATGGCAATGATTAGATTTTTTGACATAGGAAACAAAAATATATATAACTATTTAATTTTCAAAGGTTTAATAGCGACAGGAAATAGAAGAAAAAAAGATGGAAATCAACTTGTTATTTCTCGTCCACCCAACTCATCTCTGATAATTTTTTCATAATCGTTAACGTTTATTGCCGTTTTGGGAGGATTGGATCCCTTCTCAAACGTTTTTACAATTTTGGGTGAATTTACCCTTTTACCCGTTCCAAAGTTAACATTGATTTTTTTCCCAAAAAATTCTTTTGATTTTTTATCGATATAATCTTTATGTAACGATAAAGAAGACTGAGTTATTAAATCTGGAGTACTAATTCGAAGGTTCAATCCATCAAATTCGACCGGTTGGGCATTGCTGAATAATGGTGTTAACAAAAATGATTTTTCAGTACAAACATCAGCAATAAAGTCTTTCCATCTTTTGGTAATGATATCAAAATTTAATTCAGTACTTGCAGATGAATTTGTAAATTCTTTAACTGCTGTCTTAGTTTCTTTCTGCACTTTTTTAGTTTCGGTTGAGGGTTCTTTATCCCTCGTTTTTGAAACCGATTTAGCTGAATATGAGGAATCATTAATTTCTTTACTTACAAGTGGACTCGAGTTTAACTTCAAATCTAAATTTCCAGAATCAATACCCGAGATAATTTCTGACAGAGTCGAAGATTTTTCTAAACTGATAAGATTGGTTAGTGCAATCTCAATCTTCAATTTTTGATTATTAGAATATCTTAATTCCTGCTGTAATTTATTTAGATAATTTAAAATTCTCAAAAGATCACCTTTTGAAAATGAATTACTGTAAGCGGAGTATTTTGTAAGGAAAATTTCAGCAGTCTCAATTAAATTTGTTTTGTTTGTAAGTACTACTGAAAGGATGTTTCTAAAATGCTCTATCAATCCATCAGTAAAATCAGAAAAATCCCAGCCATTCTGATAAATTTTTTCTGTTACATCAAAAGCCATGTGAAAGTTTTTTTGCAGAATTGCATCAGAAATATCAAAGAAAAGTTCATCATCAATCAGGTTCAACATTTTAGCAACAGTCTCTGATTCAATTTTATCGCCACAAAATGCTACCACCTGGTCAAATAAACTTTGTGCATCACGCAAAGCTCCATCAGCTTTTTTAGAAATCAAAGTAAGTGTTTTATCATCTATGGAAATATTTTCTTCATCAGCAATCTTTTGTAATTGTTTTTTTATAACATCTAACTGGATTCTTCTAAAATCAAATCGCTGACAGCGTGAAATAATTGTTAAAGGTACTTTGTGTATATCCGTAGTTGCAAAAATAAAAATTGTATGAGCAGGAGGTTCTTCCAAGGTTTTTAGAAAAGCATTAAACGATTCCTTTGTCAGCATGTGAACTTCGTCGATAATATAAACTTTATATTTACCACGAGTCGGTGTATACTTAACTGATTCTCTTAAAGTTCTTATTTCATCTATGCCTCTGTTTGATGCGCCATCAATTTCAACAATGTCCATTGATTGTGATTCGTTTATTTCTTTGCACATTAAACAATTATTGCAAGGTTCAGAGTCAATTGGATTTTCACAGTTCAGTACTTTGGCAAGTATTCTGGCAGTTGTTGTTTTACCAACTCCTCTTGGTCCAGTAAAAAGATAAGCATGAGCTATTCGACCGCTTTTAATTGCGTTCTTTAAAGTTGCTGTAATATGTTCCTGACCAACAACATCTTCAAATTTTTTTGGACGCCATTTCCTGGCTGTTACTTGATAAGTCATAAAAGTTATAAAATTTCTTTAGTTAAAAAATTAATAATCTCTTCAAAATATTTTTTATCTATCTCACCAAACGAATTAAAGTCTGTACTGTCAAGATCAAACACACCATAAAGCTCATTATTTTTAATTATTGGTATTACAATTTCAGATCTTGATTCGGAATCACAGGCAATATGTTCAGGAAATTTATTTACATCGGGAACAATAATCGATTCCCTTTTTTCTGCTGCGGTTCCGCAAACACCTTTTCCAATTTGAATCTCGGTACAAGCAACCTTTCCTTGGAATGGACCAAGATAAAGTTTTTTCCCATCGAAAAGATAAAAACCAACCCAACTTATTTTTTCAAAACTTTGCTTAATTGCTGCGGTTAAATTTGAAAGATTACAAATTATGTTATCGTTTTTATTTAAAAGACTCTTAATTTGTTTTACTACAAGTTGGTACTGTTCATCAAGCGATACATTATTATTTATTATTAAAGTCTCTACCATTAATTCTTCTTCTTTGATTTATTTTGTTTATTCTTTCCAGTAGTTTTTAATTTTTTCATATCTGGAAAAACATAAGGAATCGCATCTTCAAGTTTTTCAATAGTAATAATTGTTAATCCTTCTTTAATTTTTTCCTGCATTTCCTTTAAGTCAACTTCATTATCTTTTGGGATAAGAACCGTTTTGATGTCATTCCTTTTTGCAGCAAGTAACTTTTCATTCAACCCACCGATAGCTAAAATAGAACCTGTCAAAGTAATTTCCCCAGTCATTGCAACATTATTCGATGCAGGTATTCCTCTGATAGCGGAAAACATTGCCATCGCCATTGTTATTCCTGCAGAAGGTCCATCTTTTGGAATTGCACCTTCAGGTAAGTGAATGTGAATTTCTTTTCCTTTAAAGAAATCAGGACTTAATCCAAGCTGCTTTGCTTTAGATCTTAGATAACTTAAACCCGCATGAGCAGATTCTTTCATTACATTTCCCAATTGTCCGGTAAGTGTAAGTTTTCCTGCGCCATTCATTACGGTAACATCAACATTCAGAATCTCTCCGCCAACACTTGTCCAGGCTAGACCAGTAACACTTCCAATTTTATTCTGTGTACTATGTCTGTGAGTTCTAAAGCGAGGAGTTTTTAAATATACCTCTATTTGATTTTCATCAACTAAATATTTGTGGTCCTTTTTCTCTTGACCATTAGTTGATTCTTTTAAAACAACATCCCGCGCAATTTTTCTGCAAACAGTCGCAAGTTCACGTTCAAGATTTCTTACTCCTGCTTCTCTTGTATATTCACCAATTACTTTTTTAATTGCACCATCTGTTAAAGTAACATGCCTATTTTGTATTCCATGAGCAATTAATTGTTTGGGAAGAATATGTCTCTTTGCAATTTCTAATTTATCATACTCAAGATATCCCGGAAGTTCAATTATCTCCATTCTATCTTGAAGCGGGAGTGGAATATTATATCTAACATTTGCGGTTGTAATAAACATAACCTGACTTAAATCGTAATCAAGTTCAATATAGTGATCGTTAAAAGAATTATTTTGTTCGGGATCTAAAACCTCCAGCATTGCAGATGATGGATCACCCCTAAAATCCATACTCATCTTATCAATTTCATCAAGAAGCATAACAGGATTTATAGTTCCTGCTTTTTTCATCGATTGAATAATTTTTCCTGGCATTGAGCCAATATAAGTTCTTCGATGACCTCGGATTTCAGCTTCATCCCTAATACCACCCAAACTAATTCTTATAAAATTTCTTCCTAATGCATGAGCTATCGATTTTCCCAATGAAGTTTTACCAACTCCGGGAGGTCCGACAAAACATAAAATTTGTCCCTTCATACTCTGAACCAAATTTAGCACTGCAATATGCTCAACAATTCTCTCTTTGGGTTTTTCCAATCCAAAATGATCCTGATCTAAAATTTTCTGAACATGATTGATATCTAAATTATCTTTTGTTCGTTTAGACCATGGAACTTCTACAAGCCAATCAAGATAGTTACGTATCACCGTTGACTCAGGAGACATTGGAGGAGTTTTTTTTAGTTTTACAAATTCTTCAATTGCTTTAGTTTCTACATCTTTAGGCATCTTAGCTTTTTTTATCTGATCTCTTATCTTAGCAAATTCAGGGGAAGCATCTTCATCCTCACCAAGTTCATCCTGCAAAATTTTTATTTGCTCCTGAATTATAAACTTACGCTGTGTCTTGGAAATATTTTCCTGAACCTTAGTATCAATCTCTTTTTCGATTTTAAGAATATCAATTTCAGAATTTAGAACTTTAATCACTTCATAATACTGCTCTTTAAGATTAAATTTACTAAGGATGTTCTGTTTAACTTCGATCGATTGATTAATATTTGCAGCAGCATAAAACACTTTCCTATCAGGCTCCTCAATATTATCGAATGCCGCAATTGTTTCATTAGGTACGCTTCTGCTTATCTTAACGTAATCTTTAAACAACTGAGACATTTGTCTTACAAGAGCATTCATTTCATGATCATTAACAAGCTCGGGAACTACGATTTCAATTTTCCCCTCAAAAAATTCTTTGCGATTTGTAAACTCTATTATCCTTGCTTGTAATAATCCATCAACTAATATTTTTAAAAGTCCGTTTGGAAGTTTTAGTATTTGAACAATCTTGGCAATCGTTCCTTCCGTATAAAGATCATTTGGGGATGGGTCTTCTATGTTTGATTTTTTTTGAGTAGATAAAAAAATGTATTTGGTATTGTCTAATGCAAAATTTGCAGAATTTATGGATTGCTCTCTGCCAACAAGAACGGGAAAAATCATATAAGGAAATATTACAATATCCCTTAACGGAAGTATGGGTAATATTTCAGGAATTTCATCTATTAAAGTATTTTCAGTTAAATTTTTTGTATTCATAGATTCAGCTTGATTCAATTTCTCTCCTTATTTTTCACTCAATTTATTCGCAAATATACCATAAATGGGATGTGCTATCAAGGAATGACAAATGCACAAATTTAGCCTTGTGATATTAAGTTTTTATATTTGCATCAAAAACAAGAGAATATATGATTAAAGATATTTTAGAGATTGCTGGAATTGCTGGAGAAATTATCCGTGATGGATTCGGAAAGAATTTTCAAATTGAATACAAGACGAATGAAAAAAATCTTGTAACCGAAATAGATAAAAAATCTGAAAAGACAATAATGGATTTTATTACAAAAAAGTATCCCGCACACGCAATACTTGCTGAAGAATCCGGTGAACATAAAAAGGATTCAGAATATTTGTGGGTTATTGATCCGTTAGACGGCACCACAAACTTTGCGCACGGTTTGCCAATTTTTTCTGTTTCAATTGGTGTGATGAAAAAGAATGAAATTATTGCAGGCGCTGTTTACGACGTTATGCAAAATATTTTTTATTCCGCAGCAAAGGGAAGCGGTGCATTTGCAAATGATAAGAAAATAAATGTTAGTAGTAATGATGTATTGGGTCTTGGAGTTTTAGTTACAGGATTTCCATACGACGTTGCAGATAATCCTGATAATGCATTTGAAAGATTTGCTTCACTCACAAAACAAGCCAGAGCAGTGCGCAGATTAGGTTCTGCGGCTATAGATTTTTGTTACGTTGCGCGTGGAGTATTTGATGGATTCTGGGAAGTATCTCTCCATCCATGGGATTTGTGTGCAGGTAAATTAATTGTTGAAGAAGCCGGAGGATTAGTAACAGATTTTAAGGGAAATGAAATTAATATTTTTACTAAACAAATTTTAGCAAGCAATAAAAAAATCCATCAACAGATGGTTGATGGATTAAAAGTATAATACTATTTGTCATTGCGAGCGACGCTCTGGGAGTAAAGCAATCTCAGCTTTTATCGTCAGATTGCTTCACTCGAAGACTCGTTCGCAATGACTTTCTGTAACTAATTTATCGGAACCGATCTATCCAAACTCTGATACATCTGCTCAATTAAATCCTGATATCTTTCTTCAACATATTTGCGTTTTATTTTTAAGCTTGGTGTAATTTCACCGGATTCAATTGTAAAAGGTCTATCCAACAAAACAAATTTTCTTACTCGTTCATAGTTCGCAAGTTTTTTCTGGAACTGATCCATTTCTTTATCAAGCATTTTATAAATTTCTTCGTCTCGTACTAAATCTTCAACTTTGTCATAAGG
>JAVHOU010000113.1:0-3242 GCA_036170275.1 Ignavibacteriaceae bacterium | reverse complement strand
ATGTTTGGTCCCTTGGCAAGAATTTCCCCATCCGATGCAATTTTAATTTCTACACCGGGGAAAGGCTTTCCTACAGAACCAAACTTAAAATCATCAACTCTGTTTGCGCAAATTACAGGTGATGATTCTGTTAATCCATAACCTTCAACAATAATAATTCCAATTGCTTCAAAAAATTCACCTAATGCTCTTGGTAAAGCTGCACCACCAGAAATGAAGAATCTTAAATTACCACCGGTTTTTTCCTGCAATTTTTTATAAACAAGTTTATCCGCAAGTTTATATTGTAATGAAAGTATCAAAGGCACTTTCCCTTTTTTCTGAGCGTCTTTATAACGCTTTCCGGCATCCATTGCCCAGTAAAATATTTTTTGTTTTTTCTCGGGCTGTGATTCAACATTCTTAATAATTTTTGAATGAATTCTTTCAAACAATCTTGGTACACTTGTCATAATCGTTGGTTTTATATCGATAAGATTTTGCGCAACTGTTTCTATACTTTCGGCATAACAAACAGTGCACTTTGCAGCAAATGCTGTGTAATATCCAGCCATTCTTTCAAAGATATGGCAGAGTGGAAGGAATGAAAGGAATACATCAGTATTTGAAATTGGAAAACAATCTAACGCTGCCTGCACATTAGAAAGAATATTATGATGAGTTAGTACAACGCCCTTTGGTTCGCCCGTTGTTCCTGAAGTATAAATAATAGTGCAAATATCATTTGGTTTTATTTGTGCAAGATTATCTTTAAGCAGCGATGGATGAGATTTGCGATAAGTTTTTCCTAATTCCTGAACTTTAGTGAACGCCAAAAGATCTTTGATATTAGGATCAATATCTTTTTCATTAAGTAATATTATAAACTTAAGATACTTACATTTATCTCTAACCTTCATCAATTTGTTAAGCTGGAATTTTGTAGAAACAACAATCCCTTTTGATTCCGAATTATTTAAAATAAACTCAACTGATTCTGAAGTAAGTGATGGATAAAGCGGAACATCGATTGCGCCCAAACTTAAAATTGCCATATCGCTGTAAACCCACTCAGGACGGTTTTCCGCAATGATTGCAATCTTGTCATCCTTTCTTACTCCCAGCGAAGCAAGACCAAAAGCAAACGAATCAGTTTCGTCTTTAAATTGGTCGTAAGTTATACCAACATACTTGCCATCAACCTTATGTTTAAGTACAAAATTGTTTGTCTCTTTGCTGTATTCTTCGGTAAGATGATAATAGAGCCGGGGAACTGTGGTTAAGTAATTTAAATTAGCCATAAAATAATCTCTTTCCTTTAAGATGCGGATTTTCCCCAAAAACCGTTCTGTTAGTTTAAGATAGCTTTATCTTTAAGAAATAATTAGTTATAAAATAGCATCAAAAAAATTAAGAGCAAAAAGGAAAATTGATATTTAAAGTTTCTGACTGTAGGGATCGGTCTCCTGACCGATCCGAAAAATGTTATTAAATCCCGGAACGAACAGGAGTTCGTTCCCTACAAAATGACATTAAACCCAAATTGATTATCCCACCCAAAAACCTTAATTTTTCAACCACAATTTTTAATTTTGAGGATATCAAATGTCAAACGCATATTTCAAAGTCCCACAGCCAATAAACGAACCAGTAAAATCCTACAAACCGGGCAGTCCGGAAAGAGAAGAATTAAAGAAAAAATTAGCAGAATTAAAATCAAAACAAATTGAAGTTCCGCTTATTATTGGCGGAGAAGAAGTTAGAACCCGCAACACCGAAAAGATGGTTATTCCTCATAATCATAGCCACGTTCTAGGTATTTATCATAAAGCAGGTAAAAAAGAAGTTGATATGGCAGTTGAAGCCGCTCTTGAAGCCCGCAAAGAATGGTCAGAGTTACCCTGGGAACACAGAGTTTCTGTCTTCCTAAAAATTGCTGATTTGCTTGCCGGTCCTTGGCGCTCAACAATAAATGCTGCAACAATGCTTGGACAATCTAAGACAGCTTACCAGGCAGAAATTGATTCTGCTGCTGAGCTAATTGATTTCTACAGATACAATTGTTACTTCATGGCTCAACTGATGCAAGACCAGCCATTTTCTGGTAGTGGAATGTGGAATCGTTTAGAATATCGCCCGCTCGAGGGTTATATTTTTGCTGTAACGCCTTTTAACTTCACATCTATAGCGGGTAATCTGCCAACTGCACCAGCTATTGTTGGTAATGTAAGTTTGTGGAAACCTGCATCGAGCGCTGTTTACTCTGCTTATTGGTTAATGAAATTATTTGAAGAAGCTGGTTTACCAAAAGGTGTAATAAATTTTGTCCCTGGTTCAGGTGGTCAGGTTGGAACTCCAGCGATGACAAATCCAAATCTTGCAGGTATTCATTTTACCGGATCAACAGAAGTTTTCCAAAATATGTGGAAAACTATTTCCGACAATCTAAAAAATATGAAATACTACCCGCGCATTGTTGGTGAAACAGGCGGTAAGGATTTTATTTTTGCTCATAACTCTGCTGATGTTGATGCACTTGTTGTAGCGGCTTTGCGCGGTGCTTTTGAATATCAGGGACAAAAATGCTCTGCTGCTTCAAGAATGTATATTCCAAAATCTTTATGGAAAGAGTTTAAAGAAAAGTATGTTGCCGAAGTCGGAAAAATAAAAATGGGAGATATAGAAGACTTTACTAACTTTATGGGTGCTGTAATTGATAAAGGAGCATTCAAAACAATAACTGAATATATTAAGTATGCAAAAACTTCTAATGAAGCAGAGATAATAACCGGCGGAAATTTTGATGATTCAAAAGGTTATTTTATCGAACCGACCACAATTGTAACTACCAATCCGAAATTCAAAACAATGCAAGAAGAAATATTCGGTCCGGTTATGACAATTTATGTTTATGATGATAACAAGTTGGATGAAACATTAACTCTTTGTGATGAAACTTCTCCTTATGCATTAACAGGTGCAATCTTTGCACAGAATAGGAAAGCAATAGTTAAGATGTCTAACAGGTTAAAAAATGCAGCAGGTAACTTTTATATAAATGATAAACCGACTGGAGCAGTTGTTGGTCAGCAGCCGTTTGGTGGAGGAAGAGCTTCAGGAACTAATGATAAAGCCGGCAGTGCCATGAATTTAATGAGATGGATGACGGCAAGAACAATAAAAGAAACTTTCGATCCTCCGAAGGACTGGCGTTATCCGTTTATGAGTGAAGAAGGCAAATAAAAATACTGAAGTCATTTCGA
>JAVHOU010000112.1:0-3384 GCA_036170275.1 Ignavibacteriaceae bacterium | reverse complement strand
ATTGTGGAATTTCAATTGAGTAATCACACAAATTTAAAATCTCCTGAGAAACGCCAGCGATTTCATTTCCAACAACTAAGCAAAGTGGAAAATTGTATAATGTTGGGTCGAAATATGGTTTGCTATTTTCCGTTAACTCAAGTGCACAGATTTTTATTCCTTTAGCTTTAATTTCTTTTATCGCTTCCAAAGGATTTTTTACATATTCCCACAGAACACTTTCAGTTGAACCTAATGCAGTTTTTAAAACTTCTTTATTGCCAGTCTCCTTTGTCATTCCGAATCCAGCTTTAGCTTGTGAGGAATCTGTTTTGCTAATAGGGATAATAGATTTCTCGCTCGAGGACCTGTTTGCCGACAAGGCAGGCTCACTCGAAATGACAATCTTAGAGTTATCTTCTTTTATAGGTATTGGCGGGTGAGGAGTGTAACCGCATAGAATAAGTTTCTCAATCATTGCTCCATCTGAAGTTCTGAATATTGATCCAACATTGTAAGAACTGCGGATCGAATTTAACAAAACATAAACGGGAAGTTTTTTTACTTTGTGAAGTGTATCTAATGTACTTCTGTTTTTAGAAATCTCATCGTGCAATAACTTTCGCATCAAACAACTTGCTTTTCTTCGAACTTATAAGCTAACTGTCCGCAAGCTGCTGCTATATCATCACCTTGTGTGTATCGAACCATAACAAAAATATCATTGTCTCGAAGTTTGTTAACAAAGTCTTCTATTCTAAATCGCGGCGAAGGTTCTAAATCGTGCGCCAACCCTGTCGGACTCATATGTGAAATAGAATTAAACGGGATAACATTTAATTTACAGGGAAGTGATTTGCATAAACGCATTAAAGCATTCAGATCATCTACTCTATCATTAATATCATTTAGCATAACATATTCAAATGTAATATTTGTACCCGTTTGATTGGCGTAATATCTAACTGCTTCAATATTTTCTGTTAAAGAATATTTTTTAGATATAGGCATTATTTTCGCACGTGTCTCTTCAAATAATGAATGCAGTGAGAGAGCAAGCTTAACTTTTATTCCGCTATCGGCTAACTCAACTATTTTTGGTGCGATGCCTGCTGTTGAAACAGTAATCTTTCTTAAGCTGATATCTTTTGTTTTTTCTTCTGCAAAAATTTCGAGTGATTTAAGAGTATTAGCATAATTTAATAACGGCTCGCCCATTCCCATATAAACTATATTCGAGATGAGAGTTTTATCCCAATCTTTGGAAGCAAGCAGATATTGATCAAATATTTCTCCGGAAGATAAATTCCTTTTATAACCCATCAATCCGGTTGCACAAAACTGGCAATCTAATGGGCATCCGACTTGTGTGGAAATACAAAGTGTAGTTCGTTTTGCTTCGGGAATGATGACTGATTCGATTATATGATTATCGTTGGTTTGGAAAAGATATTTTTTGGTTCCACTTCTGCGGGATACTTCAGTTGAAAGTAATGTTAGTGTTTTTAATTCGCAGTAAAGATTGAGTTTTTTTCTGAGGTAGTTTGGAATCGTAGACATCTCATCAAAACTTTGAGCCATATGTCCGTATATCCATTCAAAAGCTTGGTCTCCTCTGAATCTTTTTTCCCCTGCTGCGGAAAAGAAATCTTTTAATTCTTTAAGAGTCAAACCCTTAAGCACTGTTTTACCTGCAGGTTCCTCAGTTTTAGATTCTTCCATCATAAAGCAACTTTAGAATAAGATTTGTTAAACCATACCAACCTAACAAAAATCCCCAAGATTGATACATATGATTTATTAGTTTATTTTTGAATTAAAATAAATACCCGAATTCAACGGGATAAAATTAACAGGTTTTTATAAAAATAAAAAGGATTCAAAATGAATTTCCAACTAACTGAAGATCAATTATTGATTCAGGAATCCGCAAGAGATTTTGCTCAGAATGAAATTGCGCCTTCCGCTGTACAGAGAGACAAATCAGCAGAGTTTCCACAAGAGATTGTTAAAAAATTGGGTGAACTTGGTTTTATGGGGATGATGGTTGCCCCGGAATATGGCGGTGCAGGCTTGGATACAATATGTTATGTGCTGGCGATGATAGAAGTTTCAAAAGTGGATGCAAGTGTTGGTGTGATAATGTCTGTAAACAATTCATTGGTTTGTCATGGATTAGAAGCGTACGGATCGGATTATATCAAACAAAAATATCTTGTGCCATTAGCTAAAGGTGAAAAGCTCGGTGCATTTGCTTTGTCAGAACCTGAAGCCGGAAGCGATGCTACGAAACAAAAAACCACTGCGGATAAAGAAGGAGATTATTTTGTTTTAAATGGAATTAAAAACTGGATTACAAATGGTACAACTGCAGATTATGTTTTAGTGATGGCTTCGACTAATAAAGAACTTGCTCACAAAGGAATTTCTACATTATTAGTTGAAAGAGGAACACCAGGATTTGACCATGGAGTTAAAGAAGATAAGTTAGGTATACGAAGTTCTGATACTTGTTCGTTGACTTTTCAAAATTGTAAAGTGCCTGCACAAAATATTGTTTGGGAAGTAGGTAAAGGATTTAACTTTGCTATGAATATACTTAATGGCGGCAGAATCGGTATCGCTTCACAGGCAATTGGAATTGCAGAGGCGTCGCTTGATGCAGCATTAAAATATGCAAAAGAAAGAAAAGCATTTGGGCAAACCATTTCAAACTTCCAGGCAATTCAATTTAAACTTGCAGATATGGCTGTAAAAGTTGACGCTGCAAAAATGTTGACGCTAAAAGCTGCTGCTCTAAAAGATGCCGGTAAACCTTATTATAAAGAAGCTGCAATGGCTAAATTATATTCATCTACAATAGCATTCCAGTGCGCATCAGAGGCTGTTCAAATTCATGGTGGATATGGTTATGTGCGCGAATATTTAGTTGAAAGATATTTACGCGATGCTAAGATAACAGAAATTTATGAAGGAACTTCGGAAATTCAAAAAGTTGTGATAGCACGAGCTTTACTTGATAATAAATAATAGTAGTTTCTAAATAATGTTTGATTTATCTGAATTGTCATTTCGACCACGATTTATCGGGGGAGAAATGTTAGATTCTTTAATGCTTTCTAAGTCGGTTCACTTCTTCGAAATGACTTATTATAATTTTTCGAAATCGATCATTAAGATTTTACCACTCATTTTTTTTCTATTACAATTTACTATTTATCCTCAAACGGATTGGATCAGATGGGAAAAATCTGATCCGACTTATCAGATAAAAAATTCTTACATTGAAAGGAATTATGACCTGTCAATTGAATCGGCTTCTGACATAATAATTAAGCCAGTTATTAACTCTTATTGGTTTTTTATTTCGGATGTTGATGGTGCAAATTGTCCTTTCCAGCCTTC
>JAVHOU010000111.1:0-16321 GCA_036170275.1 Ignavibacteriaceae bacterium | reverse complement strand
GTTTTAGTGGGAAAATTTAGAAAAGAAGATTATGATAAGTTAGTAGCTAAATGGAAAGAGCAGCAAAATAAAAAGAAAAATAATGATGACGAATTATTATTGCCGCCGGCAGAAGAAACTCCGATTAAATTAAATGAAGATAGTATATATTTTGCTGATGCTGAAGTTATGCCTGAACCAATAGGCGGAATGAATACCATATATAAAAAACTTACTTATCCACAAGAGGCAAAAGAAAAAGAAATAGAGGGCACCGTAAAAATACTTGCGTTAATTGAAAAGGATGGTGAAGTTTCATCTGCCGAAGTGGTGCAGGGTATTGGCTACGGCTGTGATGAAAATGCACGTCTATCCGTTTACTACACACGCTTTAAACCTGGATTACAAAAGGGGAAAAGAATTAAAGTTCAAATGATAATTCCAATTGAATTTAAGCTGAAAAAAATAACCAACTAATTTGTTTTTAACTTTGCGTCCTTTGCGAGAAAAAGGATTCGCTTTTACGCAAAGTGCTCAAAGAAAAATTTAGACAAAGATCACTAAGAAACATTAAATCTAAGATTTGTTAATATGTTTTTTGTTTCGCCTTCAATACTTTTTAACTCAACATTATAGTTATTAAACTCTCTTCTCATCGGATAATTTTTTCTTTGAGCGTCAAAATATTTTATTCGTTCATCTTCCTTCATCGTTAGTGTTTTCCGCATTCGTTCATCGTCGTCTTTAATTGAATAAATACTAGAAATCAACTTTTCCAAACCAGTTTCAATTTTGTTAGCAGTTTCAAAATACTTGGAAGAATATAAGGGTGGCTCTTTCTTGAATGAAAAATTATTCTCTGTTCTTAGAAAATTACAAAGTGAATTATAAATCATTTGTGTGCCGTTTACTTTTCCCTCGTAAGAATATCCAGCGATATGCGGCGTTCCAATTATTACTTCTTTTAACAAATCAACATTAATATCGGGTTCATTTTCCCAAACATCTAAAATTACTCTCAAATTCCTTTTTGCAATTACATCAAACAAATCTTTGTTATTTATAACTGCACCACGGGAAGTATTTATAAGTATGGCTCCATCTTTAATTGCTTTTAGTTTTTCTTTATCGAAGAGATTATATGTCTTATCTGCACCAGAAAGATTTAGTGGAACGTGGAGTGAAATAACATCTGAGTTTAGAATTTCATTTAAATCAGCAAACTTCCTATTGTCACCATTTCTTTGCAATGGCGGATCGTTCAATAAAACTTTCATACCGAAAGCTTCTGCAAATTTTGCAACTTTGCTTCCTACATTTCCAACTCCAACAATTCCAATTGATTTATCTTTTAATGGAAAATTGAATTTGACAGAAAGATTAAGCAACGCAGCAACTACATACTCCGCTACAGAAAACGCGTTGCATCCTTTAGCATCAGCAAAAGCGATATTATTTTTATTAAGATATTTTAAATCAATGTGATCAGTTCCGATTGTAGCTGTTCCCACAAACTTTACGAGAGTTTTTTTTAGGAGTTCTTCATTCACAATTGTAATTGAACGAACGATAAGAATATCAGCATCTTTTAATACGGAATTATTTATCTCGCGCCCAGGAAGCAGTCTTACTTTACCAACCTGATTAAAAGCGTCGCGGGCTAAAGCAATATTTTCATCAACAATAAGTTGTAACATAATTTTTATTCTACGATGTAATTCCTAAATTTCCAATTGAGATTTGAACATAATACAATTATTTTTTGCAAGCCAATAAAGCAATACAAATCTAAAAAATGTAACAACAAATTGTTTTCTCTAAAATAAGGATTTTCAGATGCTAAGCAGATTATTACAACCAGAAATCCAGTCTCTTATTGAAGAGAGGCGGCTTGGTATCTTAAAAGAAATCCTTACCGATTGGACTCCCACTGATATCGCGGAACTACTTAGTGATCTTTCTGAAAAAGAAAGAGTAATTATCTTTCGTCTTCTTTCTAACGAATTAGCTGCTGATACTTTTGAGTATATGGATTTTGATACTCAGATGGAATTACTTAAAGCAATGGGCAAGGAAGAAAGTGCTGTAATTCTTAATGAGATGGATCCTGATGATCGTACAGCATTGTTTGAAGAACTTCCTTCTGCTGCCGCAAAACAATTGATACAATTACTTTCTCCCGAAGAAAGAAAAGTTGCTGTTACTTTGCTTGGGTATCCGGAAAATTCTGTCGGAAGATTGATGACTCCCGATTACATAGCAATAAAACCCACGTACACAATTCAACAGACGCTTGATTACATTCGTGAACATGGAAAGAATAAAGAAACATTAAACATTGTTTACGTTTTAGATGATAGAGGAAAATTAATAGATGATGTTAAAATAAAAGAGTTCCTGATTGCCCCGCTTAATCAAACTGTTTCTGATTTAATGGATGAAAACTTTGTGGCACTTCATGTTTCTGATGATCAGGAAACTGCTGTTGAGGCATTTAAAAAATATGATAGAGTAGCATTGCCTGTTGTTGATCGAGCAGGCATTCTAATAGGCATAGTAACCGTGGATGATGTTTTTGATATTGCAGAAGAAGAGGCTACAGAAGACATTCATAAACTTGCCGCTATCCAGGCTTTGGAAGAATCATATTCCACTATATCGCTTTTTGAAATGATGAAGAAAAGAGGAAGCTGGCTTGCTTTACTTTTTGTTGGTGAGATGCTTACTGCTTCTGCAATGGCGATGTTTGAGAATGAAATAAGTAAAGCTGTTGTGCTTGCATTATTCGTTCCGCTAATTATTTCCAGTGGGGGAAATTCCGGTTCGCAAGCAGCAACTCTTGTTATTCGTGCCATATCTCTTGGTGAGATTACTATTAAAGATTGGTTCAAAGTATTTAAAAGAGAATTAATTACAGGAGCCGCACTTGGTGGTTTGCTTGCAATAATTGGATTTTTAAGAATCACAATTTGGCAGGCAACTTCACATGTATATGGTGAACATTGGTTCCTAATTGGAATAACGGTAAGCTTTTCATTGATTGGCGTCGTCCTTTGGGGGACATTATCAGGCTCTATGCTTCCTTTTTTATTAAAAAAATTAAAATTGGATCCGGCTACTTCATCAGCTCCTTTAGTTGCCACAATGGTAGATGTAAGTGGTCTAATAATTTATTTCAGTATAGCTCTTTTTCTTTTGAAAGGCACGTTGCTTTAATCAAGATATTTCCTGATCAAATCTGCATTGAATCTCATTAAATCAATTCAGTTTAATAGCAGTATTATTTTTATATTTACATTATTATTTAATAATCAAAAGTTTATTCAGTGAATACAAAAAAAAATGTAAAAGGAATCATATTAGCCGGCGGTTCTGGCTCACGACTTTATCCTATCACAAAAGTTTACAGCAAACAATTAGCACTTATTTATGATAAACCATTAATTTATTATCCGCTGTCTATTTTAATGCTTGGCGGAATTAAAGATGTGCTTATTATTTCCAACAAAGAAACGATCCCACTTTACAAACAACTTTTCAACGATGGCAGCCACATTGGTATGAATATCAATTATGCCGTTCAGCCGGCTCCAAATGGAATAGCAGAAGCATTTATAATCGGCGAAAAATTTATTGGTGATGATAATGTTTGCCTGGTTTTGGGAGACAATATTTTTTATGGCGATTTGTCTTTCTTTTATGACGGGATCCAGAAAAATTCCGGCGCTACAATTTTTGGTTATCAGGTTAATGATCCTGAACGCTATGGAATTGTAGAATTTGATAAAGATGGCAAGGCAATTTCAATTGAAGAGAAACCTAGAAATCCCAAATCGCAATACGCTGTACCAGGACTTTATATTTTTAATAATGAAGTAATTAACATCTCAAAAAATCTTAAACCCTCTGCTCGTGGTGAGTTGGAAATTACAGATGTTAATAAAGTTTATCTGCAAAAAGGTGAATTACATGTTGAAAAAATCGGAAGAGGAATTGCTTGGCTCGATACCGGAACTCCCGAAGCATTATTACAAGCATCAAACTTTTTTGGAGTAATTGAAGACAGACAAGGATTGAAAGTAGCTTGTATTGAAGAGATTGCCTATCACAAAGGGTTTATAAATAAAAATCAATTTGCGGAATTAGTAAACTCAATTCCTAAATCATTATATCGTTCTTATCTTGAAAAAATTCTAAAAGAAGGATAATGCTTTTGGAAATAATTAAAACAGAAATAGATGGACTGCTTGTTTTAAAAACTAAAGTATTTGCAGACGGCAGAGGTTATTTTTTTGAAAGCTACAACAAAGTATTATTTGATGAAGTGGGAATCAATTATGAGTTTGTTCAGGATAATATTTCAAAATCCAAAAGAGGAACTGTAAGAGGTCTTCACTATCAGATTGGTAAAAAAGCTCAAGGAAAACTTTGTAAAGTTATTTGTGGAAAAGTAATTGATGTTGCTGTTGATGTTAGATTTGGTTCACCAACTTTTGGTAAATATTTTTCTTGTGAGTTATCAGAAGAAAACCACAATCAACTTTGGATACCACCCGGATTTGCACACGGATTTTCAGTATTATCTGATGAAGCGATTTTTTCATATAAATGCACAGAGTTATACAGCAAAGAACATGAGCGGGCAATAGTATTTAACGATCCTGATTTAAAGATAGATTGGAAAGTTGAAAATCCAATTGTATCGGAAAAAGATTTAAAAGCTCCCCTATTCAGGGACATTCAAAAAGATTTTATATATTTAGTCATCTAACCCAAAATTGATTATACCTTGAAGGTCACTTTTTAAGACATTCAAGGTAGCTGAATAAATTGACGGAATTAGAATCCTTCAAGGTCTAAAACAGAGACCTTGAAGGATAGTTGCGTAACGTAAATTATTAATTATTTAATCATTAAGGACATTATATGCGCGTACCACTTTTAGATCTTAAACCACAGTATCAATCTTTAAAAAAAGAACTTGATGAAGCGATTATTAAGGTTGCAGAATCCCAACACTTTATTCTTGGTCCTGAAGTTAGTGGAATGGAGAAAGAATTTTGCAATTATCTTGGATGCAAACATGCCCTCGGAGTTTCATCCGGAACAGATGCATTACTTTTAGCTTTGATGGCTATTGATGTAAAACCGGGCGATGAAGTTATCGTTCCAACGTATTCATTCTTTGCAACAGCAGGAGTTGTTTCAAGATTAAATGCTACTCCCGTACTGATTGAAAATGATCCTGTTACATTTAATATGGATCCAAAAGATTTTGAAAAGAAAATTACACCCAAAACAAAAGCAGTTATTCCTGTTCATCTATACGGACAAAGTGCAGAAATTGGTGAGATTGTTAGGATTGCAAAAGCACATAACATACTTGTCATTGAAGATGCAGCTCAGGCAATCGGTACACAGTATAAAGATGGAAGATTTGTTGGAACAGTTGGTGATATTGGCTGCTTCTCTTTTTTCCCAAGTAAAAATCTTGGATGCTACGGCGATGGCGGTTTGGTTACAACTAACAATGATGACCTTGCAAAGATTCTTACAATTAAAAGAGTACACGGCGCCGATCCCAAATACTATCATAAAGTTATCGGCGGAAATTTTAGAATAGATGCTCTGCAAGCTTCTGTACTCCGAGTTAAACTTCCACATTTGGATAAATGGTCCGAGAAGAGAAGACATAATGCAAACCGCTACACACAACTATTTGTTAAGGCAGGATTAGCAGAAGAAACAGGTAAAACAAATTTTGATATTAAGAATAATGTTCTTCTTCCAAAAGCAGTTTATGAAAAATCAGGTGCTAAGAATTATCATATCTACAATCAGTACATTGTGCGCGTTGAGCAAAGAGATGCAATGAGAGAATTCTTAACTAAGAATGAAATCGGGACAGAAATATATTATCCTGTTCCTTTCCATTTACAGGAATGCTTTAAAGAGCTTGGGCACAAAAAAGGTGATTTCCCAATCTCTGAATTTTGTGCAGACACATCTATTGCGTTACCTATTTATCCGGAATTGAGCGATGAACAATTAGTTTATGTCGTAGAAACTTTCAAAAAGTTTTTTAATTAATAAGAGATATTAATGTTTAAAAAAATATTTCTGTTTTTGGCTCTAAGTTCTATTGCTTTTGCACAG
This sequence comes from Ignavibacteriaceae bacterium, assembly GCA_036170275.1. GTDB lineage: Bacteria > Bacteroidota > Ignavibacteria > Ignavibacteriales > Ignavibacteriaceae > IGN3. The sequence continues at coordinate 10,186 of JAVHOU010000111.1, read as the reverse complement.
GTTGTTTATGAGCCGTTACACAGAGATGTTTATTTGTTCTTGTCAAGACTCAGTCAAAAATCTGTTATTGTATTTGATGATCAAATAAGACCGGTAAGTAGAAAATATATCGCCCAAAAACTTATTGAAGCATCTGAAAAATCAAACCTGCTAACATCTTTAGAAAAAGAGGAGTTGGAATTTTTTAATAAAGATTTCAAACGAGAATTTGATTTCCTTAATAACATTGAATCTGATTCATCTCGAATGACATTACTTGGATATGATGAAGGAGACCGATTGAGACTTTTTAGTTTTAGAAATAATTTATTTACGATGAATTTAAGTCCTATATTCGGATTTAAAATTGGTTTACGTGATGATGAAAAATTAACACACTTTTGGAATGGAATTTACACTTACGGGTATATCAATAATTATCTTGGCTTTAGTTTTGATTTTAGAGATAATACAGAAAATGGAACTACCCTTGATAAATATAAAAACTTTACTCCAATAACCGGAGTTGATGCACGGACAGATAAAAACATTGTCGCTTATTCTTCCAATAAAATGGAGTATAGTGAAGTTAAAGCTGTATTAGCAACAGATTGGAGCTGGGGATCTTTTGCCGTTGGTAAAGATTTTTTAGAATGGGGCTATGGCGAAAGCGGACTGCTTGTTCTTTCTCAAAAACCTCCATCATACGGATTTATTAGATTAGATATTAAACCTGTTGATTGGCTTCGTTTTAATTACATACACGGCTGGCTTTCTTCTGATGTAGCTGATTCAAATTCTTTTTTCTATAATAGAAACGGAACAATAAGTTTTTCATTCCGAAATAAATTTATTGCAAACCATTCTTTAATAATTACTCCAACTAAAGGACTTGATCTTTCCTTTGGAGAGTCAATTATTTATGATGATCAGTTAGAATTTCTTTATCTGATTCCAATAATGTTTTTCCGTGTTGCTGATCATCATTTAAGCCGACAGGTAAATGCGGCTGGAGGTAATGCACAGTTCTTTTTAGGGGTAAGTTCTAAAGGACAATTAAAGAATACACATCTTTATGGAACTTTATTTATTGATGAGATTACTTTAAGCGGTTTGTTTGATTCTTATAAACAAAGAAATCAACTCGGGTTTACGCTTGGAGGAGCGGTTACCGATATGCCTATTGAAAATCTTACTGCAAAAATTGAATACACAAAAATTTATCCGTTCGTTTACAGACATTATGTTCAGACAGAAGATTATCAAAGTGCTTCTTACCCCCTTGGGCATTGGATGGGACACAATGCTGATCAGATTTATGCTTCATTAAATTATAGATTTATTCGTGGATTGCAGGCAACACTTTGGGGTCAGTATATTCGCAAAGGAGGTGATGGAAATTACAGCCAACAGTATAACATACAGCCACAGCCGCCGTTTCTTTTTGGATTGCGAAAAAATTATGGGTACGTAGGTGCAGAAGTAAAGTATGAATACACTCACGAGCTTTTTGCTAAATTAAGTTTTCAAACTACTAATTCATCCATACAGCAAGATGATTTAAGTTTTGTTGATAAAAGATTGAATGAATTTTATTTCTCCATTTATTATGGATTATAATTTATAATGAAAAATTTAAAAGATAAAAAAATATATCTCGCTGGTCATAACGGAATGGTGGGTTCCGCAATATTTAGAGAATTGCAAAATCGTGGTTATAAAAATCTTATCCATAAAGAACATGCAGAACTTGATTTAAGAAATCAATCTGCTGTTCAAAAATTTTTTGTTGATACAAGACCAGAAATAGTTATAATCGCGGCAGCAAAGGTTGGCGGAATACTTGCAAACAGTACTTATCGTGCAGAGTTCCTTTATGATAACTTGATGATTGAAGCTAATCTTATTCACTCATCTTACTTAAATAAAGTTGAGAAGATTGTTTTTCTCGGAAGCTCATGCATTTATCCGAAACTTGCACCACAACCTTTAAAAGAAGAATATCTTTTAACCGATACACTTGAGTTTACAAATGAACCTTATGCAATTGCTAAGATAGCAGGGATAAAACTCTGTGAGAATTATTACAGGCAATATGGATGTAATTATATATCAGCAATGCCAACAAATCTTTACGGACCAAATGACAATTTTAATTTAGAAACATCACATGTTCTTCCAGCAATGATCAGAAAATTCCACGAAGCTAAAGTTGAAGGAAAAGATTCGGTTAAAATCTGGGGAACCGGCAAACCTATGCGTGAATTTATGTATGTAGAAGATCTTGCCGAGGCAATCGTTTTTATGATGGAAAACATCAACGCAAAAGATCTCTATGAAAATGGAATTACTCATTTAAATGCTGGGACAGGAAAAGATATTTCAATTTCCGATCTGGCAAAATTGGTTGCAGAGATTACAGGGTTTAATGGCAAGATAATTTATGATTCATCTAAGCCGGATGGTACTCCAAGAAAACTTATGGATGTTACAAGAATAAACTCTCTTGGTTGGAAATATAAAACGGAATTATCTGATGGAATTATTAAAACATATAATTTTTTCAAAGAAAATTATTTATAAGGGATAAATGAAAGCTTTAATAACCGGTATAACTGGACAAGACGGAAGTTACTTAACAGAAATACTTCTTGAAAAAGGATATGAAGTTCACGGAATAATTAGAAGAAGCAGTTCTTTTAACACAGGAAGAATTGATCATCTTTATAATAATCCGGAGATACTTAATAAAAAATTATTTCTTCATTACGGCGATCTTGTTGATACAAGTAACTTAAATCGTTTGCTTGAAAAAATTCAACCTGATGAGATTTACAATCTTGCAGCTCAAAGTCACGTAAAAGTTTCATTTGAAATTCCAGATTACACAGCACAAGTTGATGCACTTGGTACGTTAAGATTTTTAGACGCGATAAGAGAAGTTGGATTAAGAAAAGTTAAATTCTATCAGGCATCAACATCAGAACTTTTTGGAAAAGTTCGGGAAGTTCCGCAGAGTGAAAAAACTCCATTTTATCCGCGATCTCCTTACGGAGTTGCAAAACTTTACGGTTATTGGATAATCGTAAACTACCGCGAAGCATACGATCTATTTGCTTGTAACGGAATCTTATTCAATCATGAGTCACCTAAAAGAGGTGAAACATTTGTAACAAGAAAAATAACACGCGCTGCTTCAAGAATTGCAGCAGGATTGCAATCAAATCTTTCACTCGGTAATCTCAGTGCAAAACGAGACTGGGGATTTGCTCCTGAATACTGCGAAGGAATGTGGAGAATACTTCAATATAAAAAAGCAGAAGATTTTGTTTTAGCAACTGGACAAACAAATACGGTAAAGCAATTTGTTGAATTAACATTTAAACATCTTGGAGTTAAACTAGAGTGGAAAGGTAAAGGAGTAAACGAAAAGGGAGTTATCAGTAATATTAATTTTGAAAAAGCAAAATCACTTATAAATTTTAATAAGAACTCCAGATTTTATAAATACGATTTTACATCTAAGTTGAAAAAAGGAAATACTGTTGTAACAGTAGATCCAAATTACTACCGTCCAACGGAAGTAGATTTACTGATCGGTGATCCAACAAAAGCAAAGAAACTTTTAGGTTGGAAAGCAAAAACAAAATTTGAAGATCTTGTTCAGATAATGATAAAATCTGATATGGATAAAGTTTTAAGAAGAGGTTATTAAATAAACAATAAAGTTTTTAATTCATTAAACATTTGAGGATACCATGTTCGATACAAAATACAAGTTCACTTGCGTGGATAGATTCTTAAAGTACGTTAAATACGATACTCAATCAGATGAAGAGTCAACTTCATTTCCAAGTACTGAAAAGCAAAAAATTCTTTCTAAGGTTCTTGCTGAAGAATTGAAAGCGTTGGGGTTGAAAGATGCTCAAATGGATGATTGGGGTTATGTAATGGCGACACTCCCATCAAACACAAATAAAAAAGTTGATCCAATTGCTTTCATCGCACACGTTGATACTTCTCCAGCCGTAAGCGGAAAGGATGTTAATCCAATTATCAGAAAAAATTATCAGGGCGGTGACATAAAACTGGAAACTGACGATTTAGTAATTACCATAAATGATAATCCTGATTTAAAGAATATGAAAGGTTTTGATATCATTACAACAGATGGCTCTACTTTGCTCGGTGCAGATAACAAAGCAGGTGTTTCAGAAATTGTAGATGCAGTTAATTACTTATTGACTCATCCAGAAATTAAGCATGGTGATATAAAAGTTTGCTTTACACCTGACGAAGAAGTTGGCAGAGGAACCGAAAAAATTGATTTGAAAAAACTCGGGGCTAAGTATGCTTACACAATAGATGGCTCAAGTTTAGGAGAGCTTGAAACAGAAACCTTTTCTGCTGATGCTGTTGTAATAAAATTCTTCGGAAAAAATATTCATCCCGGCTATGCAAAAAATATTATGATAAACTCGATTAAAATAGCTTCAAACTTTATTGATAGTTTACCAAAGGATGGTTTATCACCCGAAACAACTGATGAGCGTGAAGGTTATGTGCATTGTGGATCGTTTAATGGCAATGAAGAACTTACTGTTTTAAAGTTTATCATTAGAGATTTTGATTCACGTAAACTAAAAGACTATGAAGAGTTTCTCAAAAAACTTGCTGAAGAAACTGTTACAAAATATCCCGGGGCAAGAATGGAGTTCCAGGTAATTGAGCAATACAGAAATATGAAAGAAATTTTAGATAAACATCCACACGTTAACGATTACGCAATTGAAGCTATGGAACGATTGGGAATAAAACCAATTATGCATCCAATTCGCGGCGGTACAGATGGTTCACGTTTATCTTTTATGGGATTACCAACACCAAATATTTTTGCAGGCGAGCATAGTTTCCATTCACAACTGGAGTGGGTAGCAATTCAGGATATGGAAATGGCTGTTAAGACAATTGTTGAAGTTGTAAAAGTTTGGGAGGAAAAAGCGTAAAACAGGTTGATGGAGATAGATGGTTGGTGGTGGAAAGTTGGAGATAGAGTGTTGGAAATTGTAATAGCTATTGAAGATTACTTGAAAATTTAATTTACTCAAATTGTTTTATGGTAGATGTATGAACAATCTAAAATATGAAGATTTAGAAATATACCAACTTGCTGAAAAGTTAAGTGATAGAATTTGGGAAATAGTTTTAAAATGGAATTACATCGCACAAAAGACTTATGGCATTCAGATAATTGATTCAAGTTCAAGCATTGGTTCGAATCTTGCTGAAGGTTATGGAAAAGGCAGTAATCCCGATAGGGCAAGATTCGCCAAAATATCAAGAGGATCATTGTATGAAACGATTCATTGGGTAAATAAAACTTATCGTTTGAAAATATTATTAGAATCTGAGTTTAAAGAACTTTCTGAGATTTGTGATAAATTGACGCCCAAACTCAGTGCTTATATAAATTATCTAAACAAGAAGTAAATATTGTTAGATAATAAAAAAATATTAATAGATAGTAGATCAAAAGATATTCCAACATCCAACTACCTACCTCCAACTCCCAAACATCCAGAGTTAATGGCTCCCGCTGGGGATTGGACAATGCTGCGTGCTGCGGTTAGCAATGGTACAGATGCAGTTTACTTTGGCTTGGATAAACTTAATATGCGCGCAAAGGCTGTAAACTTTACTCTTGATGAACTGCCTGAATTAGTTTCATTCTGCAAAGAACACAAAGTAAAAACATATCTTACACTTAATACAATTGTTTTTGAAGAAGAATTATCTGAACTAGAAGAAATAATTATAGCTGCAAAGAATAATGGAGTTGATAGAATTATTTGTTCAGATCTTGCTGTTGCTGATTTATGCCACAAACATGAATTTCCATTTTGTATTTCCACACAAAGCTCAATTTCAAATTCACTTGCTGCTGATGTTTATAAAAGAATGGGTGCTGTAAGAATTGTTCTTGCACGTGAATGTTCTTTGAATGAAATAAAAAAGATTCGCGCTAAAACCGATTTAGAAATTGAAGCATTTGTTCATGGTGCAATGTGTATTGCAGTTAGCGGAAGATGTTTTATGAGTCATCATTTGTTTAGTAAAAGTGCAAATCGCGGTGAGTGCATCCAACCTTGTAGAAGAGAATATGAAGTTTATGACCCAGCTATTGATAAATCATTAATTATCGGTGAAGATTATGTTATGTCTCCCAAAGATTTGTGCACAATAGAATTTATCGATCAATTAATTGAAGCGGGAATAAACTCATTTAAGATCGAAGGAAGGAAACGCGCACCGGAATACGTTGCAAAAGCAGTTTCAGTATATAGAAAGGCTATTGATCTTTACTTTGCAGGGCAGTTAGACAAAGAAAAGAAAAAAGAATTATTAACTGAACTTGAAAAAGTTTATAACCGTGGCTTTTCATCTGGATTTTATTTTGATATTCCAAGCTCCGAAGAATATTCTGGTGCTGAAGGAAGTAAAGCAACAACGCGCAAAGTTTATGTTGGTAAAGTTTTAAATTATTATAAAGAAATTGAAATTGCGCATATTTTGATGGAATCTGGTGAAATAAAAATTGGTGATGAAATTTTAATTATGGGCGAAACTACAGGTGTTCTTGAAATTAAATTGGAAAAGCTGACTGTTAATGATACAGACAATTCAGCTGCAAACAGGGGAGATGAAGTAACTTTAAAAGTTCCAGCACTTGTTAGAAGAAATGATAAAGTTTATTTGATAGAGAAAATTGTAGAAACGTAGCTTATTACATCTCTACTTTATTAAACCATCTTTCATCTTATCATATAACTCAACTGCATCATTAACTATTCTGTATGCTTCTTCTTTTCCAAGAAATTGTTCAACAATAACCTGCTTGTGTTCTAACTTTTTGTAGTCTTCAAAAAATCTTCTTAATTCAACAACTGTGTGCGGCGGAAGTTCAGAAATATCATTGATGTAATTTACTGCCATGTCATTATTTGCAACTGCAACAATTTTATCATCCTGCTCATTGTCATCAATCATGTGCATAACGCCGATAACTTTTGCTTCGATAATACAAAGCGGGTCAACATCAATTGAACAGATTATGAGAATATCTAATGGATCTTTGTCGTCACAATATGTCTGTGGAATAAACCCGTAGTTTGCGGGATAGTGAACCGATGAATAGAGTACGCGGTCTAATCTTAACAAACCACTTGCTTTATCAAGTTCATATTTTCCTTTGGAGCCTTTGGGAATTTCTATAATTCCATTTACAGTTTTGGGGATATCTTTGCCCGGACTTACATTATGCCATGGATGAAATGGTTTTGAATACATTTTATTGTTTCTGTTTTAAATAAAAAGTAATTGAACTAAAATAAATATCGGTAAAAGAACAATAATAGAAAACTTAAACATATAGCTAAAGAAATCCGGCATCTTTATATTATTTTCTTCTGCAACAGCTTTAACCATAAAATTCGGTCCGTTACCAATGTACGTCATTGAGCCAAAAAATACAGCACCGACTGAAATAGCCTTGAGCAATTCTTCCGGAATCCCCGCCACAAGTGTACCGCTTGTTATCCCGAGCCCCATTGCAAGTGAATGAAATGTAACAGCAGTTGGTGTGTTATCCAAAAAGCTGCTTAACAATCCTGTGTAATAATAAAACTGACTTGTAGTTTGAACCCCGAGAAGTTTTGCGTTTGCTTCCAAATATAGTAATGCAGGAACCATTGTAATAAATATTCCGAAGAACAAATAAGCAACTTCTTCAATCGGCTGCCAGGTAAAATTATTTGATGTTCTTAAAAGTTTTGGTGTGAATTGCAATGATAAAAATGCCATCAAAACTATTACAGCTTCTCTAATAAATTTGAAGTAGGGATTGATATTAATAAATGTGAGATATTGTTCGTTGATAAAAGCAACAGCAAGAACAACACCAACTAAAAATATAAGATTTCTTTTCCCCTCAATCTTTATAGGTCTGATGTTTGTCTCATCTCTTATTATTGCCTCTGCCGGTTCTTTTTTATAGTAATAAGTATCAACAAAAAAGTAGATTATCAATAAAAGTGCATTTGTAAAAAACCATTCAACTCCCAATTTAAAAAACCATTCAAATGGTGCACCGCGTAAGTACATCATAAACAATGGTGGATCACCAAGCGGAGTGAGAACGCCCCCGCAGTTTGCTATTATTCCAATAAAAAAAAGTATTGTGTGAACCTTAAATGTTCTTTCTTTATTTGTCTGAATAACGGGACGTATCAAAAGCATTGCGGCTCCAGTTGTTCCCATAAATGATGCGAGCACTGCTCCAATTCCTAAAAATAAAGTATTAATTTTAGGCTTAGCCTCAATATCACCACTTAAAAATATTCCTCCTGTTATTGTAAATAATGCACCGAGTAAAATCAGAAATGGTACGTAATCAAACAACATTGTTTCAATTAATCTTTCAGTAAATCCAATTATCAATAAATAAATAATTACGGGAATGCTAAGTATGATGGCAACAATAAGTTTGTTTTTATTCTTCTCCCAAAAGTGATTCCAGAACAAAGGGAATACTGCAATTGATAAAAGCATTAGTACAAATGGCAATAAACTTAAAAGCGAGATGTAGGAATAACTGTGTTCCATAATTTAATTTCGACTTTAGCTCAAATGTTAAAATTTTAAAAGTGAACTTAAGAAAATTAAAATCAATTTTATAACTGATGTTTGCATTTATCAGCAGTACTTATAACTATAACCAACTTTGATAAGCTTCTTCAAATCAGTATTTTTCTAAACAAATTTTCCATCATACACTAATTATTATAAGAAGTTTTTATGAGATTATCCAAATATTTTGTTCCAACTCTTAAAGAGGTTCCTAACGATGCTGTTGTTGTAAGCCATATTTTAATGCTGCGTTCTGGTATGGTTAGAATGTTATCCGCAGGAATTTATTCTTTTCTTCCACTTGGTTATAGAGTTGTAAGAAAAATCAGTGAAATTATTAGGGAAGAAATGGATGCAATTGGCGGACAGGAGTTTCATCTTCCTGCATTAAATCCAAAAGAGATTTGGGAAGAAACCGGAAGAGTTGAAGCATTTGGTGATACTTTATTTCACATTAAAAATCGTGATTATGTTTTGGCTCCAACTCACGAAGAGATTATGACTTTCCATGCGCGCAACGTTGTTAAGTCCTACAAAGATATGCCGCAGATTTGGTATCAGATACAAACCAAATTTAGAAATGAACCAAGACCAAGAAGCGGCGTTATCCGTGGCAGACAATTTTTAATGAAGGATGCTTACAGTTTTGATACAAGCTGGGAAGGATTGGATAAATCTTACGAACTGCACGATAGCGCATATAGAAAAATATTTGATAGATGCGGATTAAAATATTTTGTGGTTGGTGCATCAAGCGGTGCAATGGGCGGAACAGGATCGGAAGAATTTATGGTTAAATCTTCTGCCGGTGAAGATACTGTTGCTTACTGCGAATCTTGCGGCTACGCTGCAAATGTTGAAGTTGCTGCGTCAAGAATTGATTCTATAGAAAGAGATGCAGAGAGCAAATCTATTTATGAAATATCAACTCCAAATGTTCATTCAATTGATGAGCTTTGTGAGTTTTTAAAGATAGAAGAAATACAATGTGCAAAATCAAGAGTTTATATTCATAACGATAATCCGGTTTTGATTTTAATGCTTGGCAATGATGAAGTAAATGAAACTAAGTTAGCAAATGTTTTAGGTGGAAATGTTCGTCCCGCTCATCCGGAAGAATTAAAAAATATTTCCGGTGCAGATGCAGGATCAATCGGTCCTATTGGATTTAATGGAAGGATAATTGCAGATAATCGTTTGAAAGATACAAACAATATGTTCAGCGGTGCAAATAAAAATGATTATCACATTGGCGGAATAGATTTTAAACGCGACCTGCCGACCGGTCAGGCAGGTGTTCCAACAATCGAGTATGCAGATTTTAGAACTGTAAAGTCAGGTGAAGGCTGCCCGCGCTGTGATAAATATCTTGAAGTTTTTCCGGCGATTGAACTCGGACATATTTTTAAACTCGGAACAAAATATTCCGAAGCAATGGGTGCGAATTTTCTTGATGAAAACGGTAAAGAACATCCAATTATTATGGGAAGCTACGGTATTGGTGTTGAGCGTGTTATGGCTT
>JAVHOU010000110.1:18424-47512 GCA_036170275.1 Ignavibacteriaceae bacterium | reverse complement strand
GATTTCGCTTAAAACATTTAACTGTGAATGTGTTAACTCAAATGGAAGTGTTTTAATAAAATCAGAAACAAGTTTGGAATTAATTTCCATCTTGTTGCCGATAAGCTTTGTTTGATAGTTGTTCTTTCTAATCGCAACAAGGAGTTCGATGTAAAACATTTCTTCAAACTTGAATCGGCGTTTTGCCTGCTCAAACAATTCTTTGCTTTGCGGGTAATGATAATTTTTGACTGCGGTTATCAAATCTATTAGCTTATGCTGTTCAATAATTTCTTGCGGAAGAGTTTCTTCAAGATTAGCAACATAATTTTCAACAGCAGTATTTATAATGCGGCGTAAACTTAAATCACCAATATTTGTTTGCTTAAGCTCTTTCGGAATTCTATAAAAAGGAATAATCTTTCCCGTGTTAAGAAAACTTTGTGTTTCTTCCTCGGTTATCTTATCAAAATCTGGATGAACGATCTGAAGCTTGTTAAATTTTATTTCCGGTTTACCTGAGATAGCAAAATAATCTCCTTCATTAAAAACGGAATGAAAATATTTTACTCCTTGAAACCAAACACATTCAATAAATCCTGATGAATCTCTGAACTGCACTTTTAGAATTTCTCTTCTGCCAAGATTTCTTTTTTCCTTATCAACAACTTTCGCGATGATAGTTACTTCGCCATCATAACCATTTATTGCATAACCATAAGCACGTGCTGCGGTTAGTACTGTTGTTCGATCAAGATGGCGCGAAGGGAAGTAAAAAATTAAATCACGAATTGTGCTGATGCCAATTTTAGAAAAAGATTCTGCACGTTTTGGTCCAACTGATTTGATGTATTGAACAGAAGACTCAAGAATATTTTCTTTATCAGATTTCATTGCCCGAAAAATAGATTGTTAATAAGGCAAACTCAACCATCTTGATAATTATTAAGTAAGAATTTTTATAATTTAACAACTAAATAATAAAAAGGAATTTACTTTGGATTGGAAATTACTCTTAACAGATGATCGTCTTGGGATTGAAAAAAGTCAATCAATAAAAAAAGATGGACGAAGCCAGTTTCAAAAAGATTTTGATAGAATAGTTTTTTCTCCTGCTTTTAGAAGATTACAGGATAAGACTCAGGTTTTTCCTTTACCAGAAAGTGATTTCGTTCATACAAGGCTAACTCACAGTCTTGAAGTATCGGTTGTTGGAAGATCACTTGGAAATCTTGTTGGAGAAAGAATCATTGCCAGGCACCAAAAACTGAAAAAAGATTTTACACAATTTCATTTTGGAGAAATTGTTGCTGCCGCTTGTCTTGCTCACGATATTGGTAATCCACCATTTGGTCATTCGGGTGAGGATGCAATTGCAGAATATTTTAAAAACGGAAACGGCAAGAAGTTTAAAGAAGAAATTTCTGATGAAAAAAAATGGAATGACTTAATTCGTTTTGAAGGTAATGCACAAGGATTTAGAATTATTACGAAACTTCTTAATCAGGATGTTAAAGGCGGATTGCAATTAACTTATGCAACACTTTCGGCTTTAAATAAATATCCTAAAGAGTCACTTACAGATTTTGAAGAAAAGAATCCCAAGCTGAAACGAAACATTTATAAGAAATTTGGCTTCTTCCAGTCCGAGAAAATTATTTTTTATCACGTTGCAGAAAAAACCGGATTGGCAAAGCCAAACATAGAAGAAAAATATTTGTGGCATCGTCATCCTCTTTCTTTTCTTGTTGAAGCCGCAGATGATATTTGTTACAGCATAATGGACTTAGAAGATGGTTTCCGTTTAGGATTACTTTCATTTAAGGAAACAGAAAGTCTGTTGGTACCTTTAATCCATAAAAAAGATTTAACTGGTTATAAAAATCGTGATGATAATGAAAAGGTTGGATATCTGCGTGCTAAGGCGATAAGTGATTTAGTAAATCTTGTTGCCGATGCTTTTGTAGAGAATGAAAGAGAAATTCTTGCTGGAAACTTTAATAAGGAACTGGTTACAGTAATAAACAAATCCAGTGCGTTAAAGAAAATCGAGAAAGTTTCTATCGAAAGAATCTACCGACATAGAAGTGTGGTGGAACGTGAAGCCGCGGGTTATGAAGTGCTTGGCGGATTGCTCGATACTTTTATTACTGCTTATAACGAGTATTCACAAAATCAACTTTCACCAAAGAATCGTGCAATTATTAATCTTATTCCCAAAAGATTTTTTTATGGAGAGAAAGAAAATCCAGAACTCTATCATCGATTATTAAGAATAATTGATTTTGTTTCTGGTATGACTGACTCGTACGCAGTTTCTATTTTTAGAAAAATAAAAGGAATTTCTTTGCCTGGTGGGCGAGTAACAGAATAATTTTGTTTTGTCATTGCGAGTAGTCATCGAACGAAGCAATCTATTTTGCAAGTCGAATAATCTCGGTATTGGGGTGATGAATTGTTAGGTAGATTGCTTCGCCGACTAAAGTCGGACTTGCAATGACGGAGAAGTGCTAGTGTCTTTCAGTTTTCATATCACGGGTCATAAGATCCGTTGTTGCTTTAACGGGATCTTTATCTTCAAATAGAATTTTATAAACTTCAGTAGTAATTGGAGTTTCAACATTATTTTTTTCTGCAAGCTTAGAAGCAGAGCGACTTGTCTCAACACCTTCAGCAACCATTTCCATACCTTTCAATACTTCTTTAAGAGTTTTACCTTTCCCAATTTGCTCACCAACATAACGATTACGACTATGCTTACTTATACAGGTAACAATTAAATCGCCCATTCCGGAAAGACCCGCAAAAGTTTCTGGTCGTGCACCCATAGCTAAACCGAGCCGGGAAATTTCTGCAACACCACGAGTCATAATTGCGGCTTTTGTATTATCACCAAAACCAGCACCATCAATAATTCCCGCACCAATTGCAATTACATTCTTAAATGCACCGCCAAGTTCAACACCAAGAATATCAGTTGAAGAATAAACACGAAAGTATGAATTCATAAAGGCAGCTTGAATTGATTTTGAAGTTTCGTGTTCGGTTGATGCAGCAACAACAGCAGTTGGAATTCTTCTGCTAACTTCTTCAGCATGAGATGGACCGGACAATACTCCAATTTGTTCATCACTTAAATGCGGGTGAACATCTTTTAACATCTGGGACATTGTCATCAAATGTTTGTTCTCAATTCCTTTTGCAACGCTAACAAGGATAGTATTTTTAATATCAGAATAACTTATCTGTTCAACTACAGAACGCAAAAATTGAGAAGGCACTGCAAGTACAATTAAGTTTTTTTGGTTAACTGATTCTTTAAGATCGTGTGTGATTATTATTTCTTCTGGTATGTTAACGCCGGGAAGGTAAACAGAGTTAACTCTTTTTTTGCTTAACTCTTTAGCATAATTTTTTTGATATTCCCAAACAGTGACTTGATGACCGTTGTAGTGAAGAAGAATGCCAAGAGTAGTTCCCCAGCCACCAGCACCGAGCACTGATATTTTCATTATTTCTTTTTCTTAAAACTAAATTTACTTTCTGTTCCGTTAAGTAAACGCATAACATTTTTTCGATGTGTGAAAACCACAAGTAATGAAACAGCAACAACAAATGGTAATAAAGTACTGTAACTTTGAATATGATCGTGGAAAATATTTTCTCTGATTATAAGGGTAAGAGGCACTGATAATGCAGCTAAAATTGAACCGAGAGAAACATAACGTGAAATTGTAACAACGACAATAAAAATTCCAAGTGCAACGAGCATATCAACAGTAACGATCATAATTAACATACCAAGTGCAGTGGCAATACCTTTACCGCCACGGAATCCCGCGAACACAGTCCAGATATGACCAATTACTGCAGCAATACCTGCAATGATTTGAACTAAAGTAAAATCATCAAAAGGAGATACGTTTTGGAATGGTAATCCGCCGTAATGTAATCTTGCAATAACAACAACAGCAAATGCACCTTTAAGTGCATCAAGTAAGATTACGAGCAGACCTTGCTTCCAACCTAAAACTCTCATAACATTAGTACCGCCGGCATTTCCGCTGCCGTGCTCACGAATATCTATGCCGCGCGTAAGCTTACTAATAATTATACTCGTTGGAATTGAACCAGCTAAGTAAGAAAGAATTATGATTGTTGTGAGTAAAAACATTATAAATCCAAAAACTTGTGATAAAACCTAATCAATAAATTCTAAATAAACAATGAAAAGAAATATTTGATAAATAGAAAATTTTTATTAGTACCATTTATTAGATACTAATTATTATCGTACGTTTCAGAAAATTATTGAACCAATTTGCTATTATTATGCCAAAAATCCTCGTACTCTTTAAAAAACTCGCTTTTAATGGATTTTTGTACATCCTCAACATAATTCACACTTTTCATCCCAACCAAAGTTGATGAAACCTGTGGCACACTATTAATTAATAGTATAGCCTTCTGAGAAAGCGATAGTTCTTGCTGTTCACTATTTGCAAATTTATCTATTGTGGAATGGAAACTCTCATTTTCGAGATTCTTGTTTTTTGCCAAATTGCTAAAAATCGAATCCAACAAAATGTTTGTTGTTACCGCATAATTTCTAAGTGCACGAACAACATTTTCATCGTTAGGATAACTTTTACCAATTTCGTTAATTGCAAAATTTGCTCGTGGAATTAAGTAACTGGATTTTATCTCATTAAAATTTCCAGGATTATCAAACTTTCTATAGTTTGATTTCAGGATTGATGAAAGTGAAATACAATCTGTAACATTTTTTTTCTCACTTGCACTTAATCCTATATAATTTATGTACTTATTAATTAAGATAGATTCCTGTTTGTGCAAGTCATCAATCAAGGTAAGTATTTCATCTTCAGAACGATTTTCTGTAACAGGATAATCAGCTAATCGAATAATTTTATTTTTACTAATAGCATTTAACGGACGATTAACAAGAACTCCAAGATTATTTTCTCCCGCAATTTGCAAAAATGTTTTTGTTCCGTTTTGCTGATTTAAATTAATCATACCACCATTTTCAATAAGATTCATGGGGAATTGTACAACTGCAAAATGATTGTTATCAGAAATTTCATTCGCAATGCTGATCACTTTTTCCAGGGAAGTAAAATTTGATTTGGTTTCTTTCTCACCGAATGTGTTTGATGATATTCCGTAATAAGAAATTCTTCCAAGTTTAACTTCTTTTTCAAGATGAATGAAAGCATCTTTTATTCTTCGGTAGTATTCCCGCTCCCGTCTTTCCTGATCAGAAATGATTGAGTATGTTAGAAAATATTCCGGATTGTGAAGCAGATAAACATCGATCTTTTCTAAGTTTAATCTTTGCAAAGAAAGTGTAATTTGATTTTCTAAAAAATCAGGACTTATACAATGCCACAAATCCGGACTGCATTTAACAACATCTTTAAAAGCTTTACCTAGTTGTTCTCTTTCCATTCCAAGTTTTAGATTTGATCCTTGAAGATATCCACCTTTGGAAACAACAATTACGTCATCTCTACTTAATTGATTATCAGAAAAAAGTTTGTTTAAAACTTTTCCAACAAGAATTTCACTCCCACCATCAGAATAATTTGATGAAGTATCAATAATATTTATTCCCGATAGTAAAGCTTTCTCCAATGCTTTTTGGTGCTGTGGAATTCCATTATCAATTCTGTAACAACCGAATCCACAAATGGAAACTGTATATTTAGTTTTACCTAAATGTTTGTATTTGATTTCAGGAAATTTAGAAATATAACTCTTTGTACCTTCGATGGACGCCATAATATGCAAATTTGAAAAATTAAAGTCCAAAACTAACAAAAAACAAAAAACTCGCAAGTAAAAACATTGGCAATTACTTCTATCAACAAATCTTTTCTTTAAAACTTTAATGCTATATATTTACACCTCAAAATTTTAGGATTAAAAAGATGGCAAAAGTTCAGAGTTTTGCTGATAAAGCAAAAGGTAAGAAAAAAGTTGATGGCGTAACTGTAAAGGTTATTAAAAGTATGAAAACCGATGGAGGCTCATATAAGTTCAACGAGAAATTTGTTAAGCTTGCAGATATTAGCAAAGTAACAGATATCAAATAATTTTAGCGTTTGATTTTTTCAGTCAAACAATTCAGGATTTAATGCTCCTTCCAAGTGAAGGAGTTTTTCTTTTATAGCCAATCCACCGGCATAACCCGTTAAACTTCCATCAGCACCAATTACTCGATGACAGGGAATTATTATCGCAATCGGATTTTGCCCATTTGCTTTTCCAACAGCACGAATTGCTTTTACATCTCCAAGTTTTTCTGACAACGTTTTGTAGCTGATTGTTTTGCCGTAAGGAATTTTCTTTAATTCATTCCAAACTCTTTTTTGAAATTCTGTTCCTTCAATATCAAGCGGAACATCAAACTTTTTTCTTGTTCCTGCAAAGTATTCTTTAAGCTGAGTAAAAATTCCGAAAAGATAAGGATCATCACTTCGCAGTTTTGTTGCAGAAGATAATGCAATTGTTTTTTTTGTAGGATTAAAAAATATTTTTTTAATCCCTTTTGATGAGGCAAGAACAGCTATTTTAATTTCAGAAATTGTCTCTTCAGAATAAAAACTTGTTTCATTCATAATCTGTTCCTGAAAAATAAAAAAGCTGCTAAGTAAAGCAGCCTTATAAAAAATCATTAATATTATTTATGCAGGGACTACATTTATTGCAGGATTAACATCACGTTTTAATAATCCTTCAATTGCAGTAAGTGTTCCGCTGATTGAACTTGGGCAGCTTCCGCAAGCACCTTGATATTTTATCTTAACCGTATAGCCTTCCAAACCTAAAACTTCTAAACCGCCGCCATCGCCAGCAAGTGCGGGTCTTACTTTTTGATCAAGCAAGTTGTTTATTTTTTTCAATAACTCGTTTGATTCTTCATCACTTACTCTAATTTCTTTTTCAGCAGGAATTAAATTTTTATCAAAGTTCTTTAAGAAATTAATAAAAGGTCTTTGAATCTGTCCCCAGTTTTTTTCTGCGGATTTTTCAATCGTAACAAACTTATCCATATAAAAAACAGAAACAACTCCATCAATCTCAAAAATACCTTTTGCAAAAGGATCACTTTGAGCTGATTCTTTATCATGATACTGTCTTGTTTCTAAGTTTAATAATTTTTCATTCAAAATAAATTTTAATGCATGTGGATTGGGAGTTAAATCAACATCTTCTACCATTAACATAATTACACCTTTCTTGTTTATACTTGTGCGAAAAATAAACTAACAAAATCTACTCTGCAAGTCAGTTTAATCTGATGATGATAAATCGTATAGATTTCTTTTTAGAAATGCAGTTAAAAGCTATTTTTGTACATTAAAAAATATGAGAATTGGATGAAAAAAATATTAGTTGTTTTTACAGGCGGCACTTTTTCCATGATGATTGATAAAACAACCGGCGGAGCGATTCCCAGATATTCCGGCAGTGAATTGTTAGGTATGATTCCGCAAGCAAAATCTTTAGCAGAAATTGAATGTTTTGATTTTGGAAAATATCCTGGTCCGCACGTTACACCAGAACTTATGTTGAATTTATCGGAAAGGATAAATGCTAAATTAAAATCAAATAAGTATGATGGAGTAGTTGTTACTCACGGCACAGATACGCTTGAAGAAACTGCTTACTTTTTGGATTTAACAATTAAAACAGAGATTCCAATTGTAGTTATTGGTGCAATGAAAAACAGCTCAGAACCTGATTGGGATGGACCAAAAAATCTTATTGATGCAATTCATATTTGTTTAAATGAAAACTCAAAAAATCTCGGGGTGCTTGTTTGTCTTAATGGAGAAATAAATGCTGCGAGTGAAGTAACAAAAATTTATTCTGATTCAGTTGAATCATTCAAAAGTTTAGATTTTGGAACACTTGGCTTTGTGCAAAAGGGAAGAGTGATTTTTAATCGTTTGCCAAGACATCTTGAAACAATTCAAACAGAAAAAATTAATACCAATGTGGATCTGCTAACTGTTTATGCCGGTATGGATGAAAAGTTTTTTAAATTTTCTGCAGATAGCGGAGTTGATGCAATTGTTGTGGAAGCACTTGGTGTTGGCAATGTTCCTCCGTCTGCATTTGAAGGAATAAAATACGCAGTTGAAAAAGGTATTCCTGTTGTCCTAACTTCCCGCTGTCCTGCAGGAGAAACTGATGATGTTTATAGTTATCCCGGTGCAGGAAAACATTTGCATAATCTTGGAGTAATCTTTTCAGATTATCTTAATGGACAAAAAGCCAGAATAAAATTGATGATTGTACTTGGATTAACTAATAAGCAAGATGAGATTAGAAAATATTTTGAGTAATGATTTTAAAAGGGTTTAATTAAAGTTTGCTTGTTATCGGTTTGAAAGTAGTTAACTAATTAGTTATCTTAAATTATGCAAAGAGAAATTGTATTCTTTGGTGATCATTTCTTAAATTTTTATTCTGAGCAAGATAAAAAGACAAAGGAAAAGATAGATTTTGTTCTTGATCTAATTAGAAATATTGAAAGAGTTCCGGTAAGATTTTTAAAATATTTAGAAGGTACAGATGGTTTATATGAGATTAAAGTAGTTACTAACCAAAAAAGCATAAGAATATTTTGCTTTTTTGATGAAGGGAAATTAATAGTTTTAATCGATGGTTTTATTAAAAAATCTGATAAAACTCCTAAAAGAGAACTTGAACTTGGAATAAATCTAAAAGAAGAATATTTTTTTGAGAAGAACAGGAAGAAGAAATAATGAAAAAGAAAGAAATAACCACATTCAAAGAACACCTTGATAAACAGTATGGGAAAAAAGGAACTAAACGCAGAGATAGATTTGAAGCAGACTCAATAGCATTTCGGTTAGGTGAGATGCTCAAAGAAGAAAGAAAAAAAGCAAATCTTACTCAAGAACAATTGGCTGAAAAAACAGGGACAAAAAAAACATATATTTCCAGGATCGAAGCAGGAAAGAGTGACATACAAATTTCTACTTTCTATCGGATAATAGAACTTGGGCTAAGCAAAAGATTAACAATTTCCATTACATAATTTAAGACACAGATAGCAGTTTAAAGCCAAATAACGAATTAATAGATTGTCCTTTAAGCAGAAAACTGTTTTAAGTGATGATCAAGATGAGTATAACATAATCTTGCCCACTGTTTGGTTGTTAATTTTCCAAACGTTGGATGAACTTGATTTGGATTTTTTTCAATTCTCTGTTGAAAATTCCTGACTAAATCCAGCAAAGTATTTTTATCCTGTTCAAATGTTTTTGGTTTAGTTCCGCCAACACCTTGTTTTAGTTCAGGAACAGTTTCAACTTTGCCTTTTGGTGCCGGCATTCCTAAAAGAATTAAATGCTTTACAAAAGTTTTTAGTAATAGATTGCCAACATCTTTAGAGTGTAATTCACCAAATGCCAGCCTTAACTGATCTGAACAATGACAAACCATTTCATTAACATTCATCTTTCCCCACAGGCGGACAGAATTTTCGGTCAAGGAATTAATTCTTCTTAGTATTTCATTATTTGTTGTATGATGCAAAATGGTTTTCATATATAACATTATTTAATAAATTAATACCTCGAGAATCTACCACTAAAACAGGTAGCCAATATTTAAACTAGGTGAAAAGAAATAACTCTTATAACCATTATTTTCATTCACTTGTTTAATCCCAGATATTTCAAGATTAACGGTTAAATGATCCTCAATAATTATTGCAGTCCCAAGATTAAAAATTAATCCCCATCCCCATTGATTATTATCATTAGTTATATTTCTTATTCCAATTGCAGGTCCAAAAGCACTATAAAAGGTGATTGGGTAATATTTTGTATACCATAAACATAATGGAATGCTACCACCGCCACCCTCAATATCATTCTCTGAAAGGACAAAAGCTGCAGTTGGGAATAAACCAAAACGAAAATCAGAAGTATCATTTAATACTGTTAATGTTGAAAATGAAAAACCATATCTGGGTATTGATAAATTATTAGAGATATCCTTCCATCCTTTTAATTGTATCATTAAATTATTACTAATCCCAAATCTAATTGAAGCTTCTCCACCCAAGGACATTTTTTTTTCTGTTTTTTCTGGCTTTGTTTCAGGTAGATAACCCACTCCTGCCAAGATCTGAACTTCATCTTTGTTTAAGGGTTTTGAAGGTAAGTTTAATGATGGACTATAAACTAAGCTTGGAATACACGATTGAAATACAATACTAGATAAAAGAAAAACAATCAAATAACTAATTTTTTTCATAAAGCCCCTTACACTATAAATGAATTAATAATACTTTAAATCTAATGCAGATTTTTGATATCAACTTTTATAACATCGTTTATTTTTTTACCGAGAAACAATTCTGCAACTTTTTTGAATGTTGTGGGAATATCACTTACATATAAATCTAAATTACCGGGTACGGCGGAGTTTGTTTCTAATCCGATTCGATTGATTTCATTTCTTACAACTTCTGCAGTAGCAATCCCTGAATCGATAAGCTTAACATCTTTACCAATTACATCCTGAATTACATCTGCGAGTATTGGATAATGCGTACATCCTAGCACCAAAGTATCGATACCTTTTTCTCTTAATTCTTTAAGATATTCTTCCGCAATTTCATAAGTTGCTTTGTGATGAGTCCAGCCTTCTTCAGCAATTGGAACAAACAAAGGACAAGCTTTTTCAAAAACTTCTATATGATTACCAATTTCTTTTATAGCGTTGGAATATGCTGCATTACTAATCGTAGCACGCGTTCCTATTACTCCAATTTTTCCATTCCTGGTTTCTTTGTAAGCCATATCTGCGCCGGGCAGAATTACACCGATGATTGGGACGGTAAAACGTTTTCTTAATTCCGGTATTGCAACGGATGAAGCAGTATTGCACGCAACTACAACTGCTTTAACATTTTTGTGAAGTAAAAAATTTGTATTCTGAATTGAGTAATCAATAACTGTAGCATTTGATTTTGATCCGTAGGGAACGCGGGCAGTATCGCCAAAATAAACTATGCTTTCTCTTGGAAGAACTGAAGCTAATCTTTTTACAACTGTTAAACCACCAATACCGGAATCAAAAACTCCTATTGGTTTTTCTTTTTCCATAAAATTCAAAAGCGCACCTATAATATTTGTGAAATAGTTTCTGTTAATTCTGATATGATGAATTGATAATCATTCTGCGAAACTTTATGTTCGTTTCTATTCAACACATAAAATGAATCCACAATGTCATCGCCTTTGGTAGAAATTTTTGCAAAGTAAATTATTAATCCAAGCTCATTCATTTTATTCGTAACGTGATAAAGAAATCCTAACCTATCCGGCGAGTAAATGTCAATTATCGTATATCTATCGTGTTTTTCAAAAGCAATTTTAACTTGTCCCGATCGTTTAAATAATTTGTTTTCAATTCTCCACCAGCGTGATTTTAATTTTGCAACTTCCTGATGAAGCTGCATAAATCCATTTATTGCAGAATGGAAATCTTCACTAATCTTTGGATATTTTGATTGATCAACTTTTTTATGAGTTCTGAAATCTGTAACAAGAAAAGTATCAATAACAATTTCATCCTTGCGTGTAAAAATTTTAGCCGAGTGAATATTGGCATCATTAATCGCAAGCACACCGCAAAGTTTTGAAAGAAGTGAAGGAAAATCTTTTGTGATTACTGTAACGTTTGTAAAATCATTCAGCTCTTTAAAAAGCACCGAGATACTTTCTCCTTTTTCTATCTCTTCAATGTGTAAAGCAATTTCTTCATCTGTAAAATGATTGGCGTAACCCATATCGTCATGAATTGAATTAAAATGTTCCTGCACATCCGTTTCTGTAATCTTATCAGAATATTTTGAAATCTCTTTTGGAGTGGAGTAAATTGTTGAATATAAAAGTTCTTCGCCCGAAATTTTATCCTGCAGCATTGCTTTGCTTTTTCTGTAAAGTTCAGAAAGTAATTCTGATTTCCAGGAAGTCCATACAGCAGGATTAACTGCAGATAGATCAGCATAAGTTATAAGATAAAGCAAATCAAGTTCTTCAAGCGAATTAAATTTTGATGTGAAGTTATTAAGTGTTTCGGGATCATTTAAATTTCTTCGGAATGCAACCTGCTCCATCATTAAATGATTCTTAACAAGAAAACATACTTTGTCAATTTCATTTTCATCGTAGCCAAGTCGCGCCATTATTGATGAAGCCATTTCCGCGCCGATGATTTCGTGCCCGGAAATATCAATCGGTTTTGCAATATCATGAAGAAGCAAAGCAAGATTTAATATTTCTTTATCCTTTATTGAATTATAAAGTTTACCAAACAAAGAGTTTTGGTTATACAGTTTTTCAAGATTTTTTATTGTTATCAAAGTGTGTTCATCCGCAGTGTAACAATGATAAACACCGTGTTGCATAAAACCGTTAAGGTCGCCAAACTCCGGCATAAAAGCACCAAGCACACCAAGCTCATTCATAATAGATAAAGTAGCACCAACGTTTCGCGGAAATTTTAAAATCTCTCTGAAGAATACTGATGAATCCGGCTGTGACCAATTATTTTCTTCTGCGTTTTCAGTTGCATCAATAATCTTTGTGCGTAGATGATCATCAAATCCTGCATTATGATAAGCTCTGTAATAAAACACTCTGAATATATCAGACAATGTTAATGGATCTTCCTTTTTTAAAAAGATAACTTTATTCTTAATATAAAAATCTTCATCAAGATCGATTGAAAGAGAATCAGGAACGGGATAAACATACTCAACTTTATATTTTTTAATTATAGAGTGACTTACACGGAAAATTATGTTGGCAGCGGCAAAATAATTTTTCATAAAACTCATCAGATCAGTTGCATCATATCCATACATAGGAGCCAGAGTCATTTGTCCCGTAAATTCAAATCTATCTGTTCTGGATTTTGTTGTTATGTGTAGAAGGTGGCGAATGGAAAGGACCAACTTGTAACTATCAAGCAGTCGTTTACACTCGGCGGGAGTTGTAAGTTTATTTTTTTTAAGATGGTTTATAAAAATTTCTGCTTGTGTTAGTTCGTGCTGCGAGTTTAACAACTGTTTGTTGCTAATCATCATCATCCATTCAATGGATTGAAAATCCCGTAGACCGCCGGCAGACATTTTAACATTAGGCTCAAGCATTTTAGGAGAGTCGCCGTATTTTTCATGTCTCTCTCTTACATCTTCGATAAAATTAGTTATTAGCTCGGTTTTAGTTTTATCATTTATCGAATCGAGCAATGCACTATTCCATTTATTATAAAGCAAAGCATCGCCAGCAATAAATCGGGTTTCAAAAAACTGGGTAAAGGTGTGCAAATCAGTTAAAAGATATTTTTGTATGTCGGATAATTCACGCACGGTATGTGAAGCTTCGATTCCTCCATCCCATAAACTTGTTATAAGTTTTTTAATGTCATCATTATCTGCATCAATTGATTTTGAAATGATCATCAGATCAATATCGGAGTAAGGAGAAAGTTCGCGTCTGCTAAAACTACCGGCAGAAGCTAAGGCGAAAGAAAATTTATTTTGTCCAATAATTATTCTTATAGTTTCTTCGATAAGTAAACTATAATCTTTACTAAAAGCAAAAGCATCCATCTGCTCCGTGTAATGAGCAAAAAGATTTTCCCGGTCTTTAAGGAATCCTTTTTTTATTTCCAGCAGACGTAGCATCAGATTAATATTTAATTAAGAAATTCTTCATTATATTTTAAGTAGTCTTCACTCTCATATTCAGCTTCAATCACGGAAGAAATGCCGCCACGAGTGTTAAACTCCGCAGTAATTCTCATCCATCTTGGTTTTGTAACTTCAACAAGGTCATCAAGGATTTTGTTTGTAACACTCTCAAAAAAAATTCCATCATTACGGTAAGAGTTTAAATAAAATTTTAGTGATTTAAGTTCAACACATAGCTTATCGGGAATGTATTCAACAGTAATCGTTGCAAAATCCGGCTGCCCGGTTTTTGGGCAGAGTGAAGTAAACTCCGGTGCGATATGAGTAACAGTATAATCTCTGTCTGGATATTTATTTTCGAAAGTTTCTAATAGTTTTATTTTGTCGTTCATTGTTCCTCTTTAACTTTATTATTTTATTCCATCCAAAATTGGAATCTTCATCATTAAAGTTTTTAGATTCCCGCTTTCGCTGGAATGACTAGTAGATAATTTATTTAGTACTTCGGTCTAATTTTATATTTTATTTTGTCTTCAAATCCGGCCTGTTGAAAACCACGCAAACGTAGTGCACAGCTATCACATACTCCGCACGCTTCATCTTCATTTTGATAACAACTCCAAGTTAAATGAAGCGGCGCATCAAGTTCAATTCCTTTTTTAACAATTTCTGCTTTAGATAAGTTTATAATTGGAGTAACAATTTTAATTTTTGTTTCCGGTTTAGTTCCAAGATCAATCATCTTTTCAAACGCGGAAAAGAAATCCGGTCTGCAATCCGGATAGCCGGATGAATCTTCATAAACTGCACCGATAAAAACAGCGCTTGCGTTTAAAACTTCAGCCCAGCTTACGCAAGCAGAAAGTATGTTTGCATTTCTAAAGGGAACATAAGATGAAGGAATGTTTTTATTTCCTAAATCTGCTTTTGTTACTTCTATGTTTTTATCCGTAAGAGATGAGCCGCCGATTTTTGCAAGATGTGTATAATCAATAATCAATCTTTCTTTAACTCTGTAATGATCAGCAATTTCATTGAAAGCTTTTAACTCCCGCTTTTCAGTTCGCTGTCCGTAATTGATATGTGCAAACGCAAGATTATATTCCATATTTGCGATTGCGGCAGTCACGCAGCTATCCATTCCTCCGCTCACGGCGATAACAGCAATATTTTTTTTAGATGATTGCATAAATCAAAAGTAATCTTTTAAACTAAGTTTGCATGGGTGCATGAAATTGCATGAATGCATTGATTGAAAATCTTTATTCTAAAATACTAAAAAGGAATAAAAGATTTTGGAGATTCTTTTCGATCTTAGCGGATATCTTTGCGGACTTTGCGTGAAAGTTTTTTCTGCATTTCACGCAGAGGACGCGAAGATTAAAATAACACAAAGTTTTAGAATTAAATCTTTTTTGTATAGTTCTCAACTATAAGGAACGTTCCAATAATCAAGCTTACGATCGCAGAAAGTAAAAAAGGAATCATTGAGCCAAACTTATCCCACAAAACTCCTGTTGCAAAAGAACCCATCATAATTGCAAAACTTGAAAGCATTGTTAGCAAACCTATTGCAGATCCGCGCTGCTCATCAGGAATCAAATCGGAAACCCATGCCTTTGAAACACCTTCTGTTGCGGCGGCATAAATTCCATACAGAACAAAAAGAATCCATATAAATTTTATATCCGTTACAAATGCAAATCCAAAATAAACGATTGAAAAAATGAACAACCCAAAAGAAAAAATATTTTTCTTTCCCATACTGTCTGAAAGTTTTCCAATTGGATACGAAGATGCTGCATAAATTAAATTATAAAAAATATAACCAAAGATCGCCAGAGAGTTTGAACTTGAAATATCTCTCGACTTTAAAATCAAGAAAACATCACTGCTATTAACAAAGGAAAATACAGTGAAGAGAAGAAGCAGTTTTTTATAATTTTGGGGTGCGCCCTTCCAGAATGCAGAATAATTTTGTCTGATCCTTTGTTTGGATGGAATGGGTTTGTCTTTTACTAACAGCGTAAAAAACACTGCAAATACGGATGGAATAAACGCAACTAAAAATATTAATTGAAAGTTGTTTGGAAAAAATTGAAGTAAAACTAATGCTGCAATTGGTCCGATTGCCGCTCCGAGTGTATCCATAGCTCTGTGAAATCCAAATACTGCACCGGAATTTCCGCTGCTGTAACTTCCAAGTAACGCATCGCGCGGCGCTGTTCTTATTCCTTTCCCAACTCTATCTGAAACTCTAGAAAATAAAACAGTCGGAACAGATTGTATAATTCCCGGTAAAGGTTTTGCTAAGGCGGAAATTCCATAACCAAGTAGAATGAAGATGGATCTCTTACCGACTTTATCAGAAAGATTACCAAAATATCCTTTAAGAAATCCTGCTGTAACTTCAGCAATTCCTTCAATCACTCCGACAACAGCCATTGATGATCCTAAAACCGCTGTTAAGAAAATCGGAGTTACAGGATAAAGCATTTCACTGGCAATGTCTGTAAACAGACTTACTAATCCAAGAATAAAAACTTGTTTAGGAATTTTGTATTTCATATCGTTAATATTTCTTCGCGATCTTTGCGTACTTTGCGAGAAAAAACTCTGCTTCAGGCAAAAAGTGCAGAGTTTAAATCAATTATTTTCTTGCTTAATTTTACCAATCAAATTTAATAAAATAATAGAGGATACAATGCGTAAAACTGTTATTGCCGGCAACTGGAAAATGAACAACGATCTTAAACAATCTGAAAAACTTATCGTTGACTTAAAAAATCTTTTACAAAACGCAAAACCCAAATGTGATGTAATTGTTTGTCCGCCTTTCACTTCATTATCAGAAGCATCAAAACTTTTAAGTGGAAGTAAGATTAAACTCGGGGCACAAAATATGCACTTTGAAGAAAGCGGCGCGTACACTGGAGAAGTTTCTGCATCAATGTTAAAATCTGTTGGATGCGAATATGTTATTCTTGGACACTCAGAACGCAGGAATATTTTTGGAGAAACGGATGCGGTTATAAATAAGAAAATAAAAAAAGCATTGTCTGTCGGATTGAAACCAATTTTTTGTGTAGGAGAACTTCTGAAAGAAAGAGAAAATGGAACAACCAATGATGTTGTTAAAAGACAAGTGCTGAAAGGTTTGGAGGGAATTACTGCAGATGACATGAAAAATATTATCATTGCATACGAACCGGTTTGGGCAATTGGAACAGGAAAAACTGCAACTCCTGCACAAGCACAAGAAGTGCATGAGTTTATTCGTGATCTAATTGAAATAGAATATTCCTTAAAAATAGCAAACGATGTGACAATACAGTATGGCGGCAGCGTAAAACCCGATAACGCTAAAGAGCTTTTATCACAAAAAGATATTGATGGTGCGCTTGTTGGGGGTGCTTGTCTTAAAACTGATTCGTTTATGGGAATAATAAAAGGCGCTTAAAATATATTAATCGTAAAACAGACTTCAGTCTGTTTTTTGATCTACTTTGTTTAAACTAAATTATTTATGATGATGAACAACTTAAATATCTCACAAGAAAAGTTAAGCCTATTGTGCAAAAAATATTTGATCAAAGAACTCTCATTATTTGGCTCAGCTTTAAGAATAGATTTTGACGCAGATAGCGATATCGATCTTCTCGTTACCTTTGAAGATAAAACAAAATATAGTCTGTTTGATATTGTCCGAGTAAAAGAAGATTTTGAAAAGCTTTTTGATAGACCCGTTGATATCGTAAATCGTAAAGCCATTGAAAAAAGTAAAAACAGTTATCGGAAAAAAGCTATATTAGAAACTGCAAAGGTCATTTATGCTTCGTGATATTGCATATCTTTCTGACATTTTGGAATCAGCAAAAATTGCAACCAGTTATCTGGAAACAACATCTTATGAGGAATTTGAAAAGAACGGAATTATTCAAGATGCAGTAATACGTAGAATTGAAATTATTGGCGAAGCTTCTAACCGGGTAAGTAATGAAGTTCAAAAACAATATCCAGATATTCCCTGGCGTGAAATGAAAGGAATGCGTAATCTTCTTATCCACGAATACGACGTAATTAATATAAATGAAGTTTGGAATACTGTTAAAAGTGAATTTCCCGAGCTTATCAAACAGATCGAAGAAATCATTAAATAGATTTATATAGAATTGTTGGCGCTTATTTAAAAGCCGATTCGTTTCTTGGTATTATTAAAGGCGCGTAAATATTAAATTTTCTTTTCAGAAGCCTGATTAATCTCCTAAATCAGGCTTTCTTTTCATTGCAATCCCTTCGATTTGAGGTTATATTTGTACCTTATTTTTTCAGGAGTTTTTTAGCAAAGGATGATTTCCCACAAAAATTTACTTTACAATCTGTTTATAGCCGCAATAATTTTCATTCAACCAATTTTTTCACAGGTTATTTTCAGAGATCTCCCTAATTATAAAATAAATACTTCAGATCAACTTTTTTTTGATATAACAAATACGCGTGATATCTTCTCTCTTAATGGAAATTGGAAAATTTATCCTTCAGATGATGAGAAAAAAGAAAAAGTAAGTATTAGTGTCCCTTCCATTTTTGAGGGGAAAGGCGAATTTGTTTTTGTAAAAAACTTTTCGCTTACAAATAATCAGTTAAATAATAATGTAATATCTCTCGTATTTTTTGGATTGAATTACTCTGCAGATATTTCTGTAAACAAAGTAATAATTTATCGTCATCCGGGTGGAGAATTCCCTTTTACCATTTCTCTGCCCAGAGATATTTTAAGATCTGATAAAGATAATATTATTTCTGTAAAACTTTCTTATGCACTTGATTCTAAGAACACAATTCCATTAAAGCAAAGATTTTTATTTCCTCAAAACTTTGGCGGAATAATCCGTGATGTGTATCTGCATCTTGCCCCAAATGTAAGTATAAGAGATTTTGAGTTTAAAACTGAAATTGATCTTAAATCCAACAAAGCTGTGATCGCGTTAAAATCAATTATCGATAATAAAGAATTTAAAAACAGATCTGATTCGATTGATGTTCAAACAAATTTTAGATTACGCACACAGATTTTTTACCCGGATGGAATAAACAGTTCATCGCTTGAAGATAATAATTTTATACTTAAACAGAATAAACAAGTTGAAATAAAAAATAGCATTTCAATTGCATCGCCAACATATTGGAGTCCGGACAATTCTGCTAGCTATATTATTAGATTAGAATTGTGGCGGGGTGATAAGCTAATAGACAGACGTGATCAGAGTGTTGCACTTTTCAAATTAGAATGTTCAAAAGATAATTTTTTGTTGAACGGAAAAGATTTTAACCTTTACGGCGTAACATACTCTCCATCATACTATCAATATGGAAATCTTTCTTCTTATGAAAGAATGGAAAGCGATTTAGAAAAAATTAAACAGGCAGGATTTAATGCAGTAAGATTTTCCAAAGAACTTCCGCATCCATATTATTTAAGATTGTGCGAAGAAATTGGTTTGTTTGCATTTGTTGAATTGCCAATTGCAAATTTACCTGAAGGACTTGCCGGCTCGCAGAATTTTGTTGTTAGAAGTAAAAATTATCTTTCAAGTATATTAAAAGCCTACGAAAATTTTTCTGCGATTGCAGGAATTGGATTTGGTTCAAGTTATCTTTTTAATTCTGATGAACACCGTGCTTTGCTGAGTGATCTTTCATCGCAAGTAAAAAAGAACAGAACCATTCTTACTTATGCATCTTTTATTGATGATGAATTTAGGATGATTGACAACCTTGATCTTTACGGAATTGAGTTGTTAAATCAATCGCCAAATGATAAACAAAAGGAAATTGAAAATCTTATTACCGCAATTGGCAAAGGAAAATTATTTATCGGAGAGGCAACTTATACCGTAAACACAGGGCAAACTGACGGATATGTTAATAAATTTTCATACGAAGCACAGGCAAAGTTTTTTGATGATATGTTTAACTTTTATGAAAGTAATAAACTTGCGGGATTTTTTGCAAACACAATGTATGATGTGCGGGGTAATTTTCCATCAATCATAAATGGTTATGATGCTGATAATATTTACCGCATTGGCTTAATTAGGGAAGATAGACAGCAAGAAAATCTTGCTTACAAGGTTCTTTCTGCAAGAATGAAAAATGCTGAAAAAGTTACTATACCAATTGGTAGTGAGAAAGATGACGCCCCGATGATTTTTATTATTACCGGATTACTGCTCGCATTATTGATGGGTGTGCTGGTAAATTCGGGAAGAAAATTCAGAGAAGATGCATCTCGCGCACTTCTTCGTCCATATAATTTCTTTGCTGATGTTCGAGATCAAAGAATTATCTCTGCTTATCATTCGCTTTTCTTAGCATTAATTGTTGCATTAGTAAGCTCATTAATTTTTGCAAATCTTTTTTATTATATAAAAAATAATGTTCTGTTCGAAAGGATAATATTATCATTTGGAAGCGCAGGAATGCTATCCGGGATAAGCTATCTTGCATGGCACCCTACTAATGCATTGATTTGGCTTTTTATAATTACTGTAATAATTATGATAGTTATAACGATCATCATTAAAGCATCTTCGTTTTTTGTTCGGACAAAAGTTTATTTGTCAAGTGTATTCTTTACTGTAGTTTGGGCAATGCTTCCTATGGTGTTATTAATTCCTGTGGGCATTGTTCTTTATAGGCTTTTAAATGCCGGTGTTGGAAATATTTATGTATACATTTTTCTCATTGCTTTTTTTATCTGGCTTTTTTACCGCTTACTAAGAGGTATCTCGGTAATATTTGATATTGCTGCGGGAGGAATTTATTTTTATGGTATTGTCTCGCTTATCGGCATCCTTGTCATATTCCTTATCTATTATGAAGTGAACAGTTCAGTTTTTCAATATCTAAAGTTGACGTTAAAACAATTTAATATTTTCGGATAGAACGATTTGTATTTATCGAAGTTAGAAATACTTGGCTTTAAATCTTTTGCACAAAAAACTCAGATTAATTTTAATCAGGGCATTACATCTATAGTCGGACCAAACGGATGCGGTAAAACTAATGTTGTAGATGCTTTAAGATGGTGCCTTGGTGAACAACGCAGCACTGTGCTTAGAAGTGATAAAATGGAAAATGTTATCTTTAATGGAACTGCTACCCGCAAACCAATGGGAATGGCAGAAGTTTCATTAACGATAGAAAACAACAAGGGCATTCTTCCAACCGAATATACTGACGTTACAATTACTCGTAGAATTTTTCGCTCGGGTGAAAGTGAATATCTTCTTAACAAAAACATTTGTCGTTTAAAAGATATTACAAATCTTTTTATGGATACCGGCATTGGCACTAACGCTTATTCTGTTATCGAACTCAAAATGGTTGAAACAATTCTCAGCAACAAAGCCGAAGAACGCCGTACAATGTTTGAAGAAGCGGCTGGAGTAAATAAATATAAATTAAGAAGACGATTAGCACTTAGAAAACTTGATGAGGTTAAAACTGATCTTTCCAGAGTTAACGACATCGTTACTGAGGTAGAAAAGAAAGTTTCTTCATTAGAACGACAAGCAAAAAAAGCTGATAGATTTAATGTTCTTAGTGAACAGTTACGTGTATTGGAACTCGATCTTTCTGAAAGAGAGCTTTCACTTTTTGTTTTAAGAATTGAGGAATCGAAAAGAAAGAATGAAACCAGCTTTAAACAAAAAATTAAATTTGAATCTGATATTTCGCAGTTAGAAGATGGAATTAAAACAACACGCGAAAAATTAGTTGAAATTGAAAATGAATTAAAAGATAAAAGAAACGAGATAACTCTTCAAACTGAAAAAATATTTAACGTCCAAAATTCTCTGGCGCTTAACGGTGAACGGAAAAGTTCTTTAGGTAAAAACAAAGAAAGATTTATTGAAGAACTGTCTGGTTTAAACAATCAATTTGAAGAAGCTAAAACTGTTACTGATACAGGCGGAACAGTCTTATCTGACTTTTCAATACAAATTAATCATCAGGAAAAACAAAAAGTTACTCTCGATCACAATGTTGAAGAGCAGCTAAAAAGATTAGAGCGAAAGAAAACAAATCTTAAGCAGCAGTCTGATATACTTCTTGAAAATTTCAAAGAGATTACCGGCAGAGAAAATGATCTGAGTAATACCGAAGCTGTTCTAGAATCAAAAAAAGAAATTATTGGCAAGCTTAACGAAAGAATTCTTGTCCTTACAAATAACATTGCAAAAACTGTAGGATTTATTGAAGAGCTTGGAAATGATAAAGATGAAATTCAGAAAAAAATTGCTGAAGCAGAATCTAATTATCTAAAACAGCAAAGTGAAAAGGAAAAACTTGAACGTGATTTAAACAAGCTTAAAGAAAAAGAACTTGATCAAAAGAGTGCTATAAAATCTGTAAAAGATAAAATAATTTTTATACAAAACCTGATAGATAATTTAGAAGGTGTTTCAAAAGGTGCTAAGGCTTTGCTTGATAACCGATCGTGGGCGAAAAGCGAAAGTACAATCCTTGCACATATTGGAGACTCTGAAGAAAAGTTTCGATTTGCAGTTGAAGCATCTTTAAAAAATAATCTTAACAACGTTTTGGTCGAATCGTTCGAAGATCTTAAACGAGGAATTGAGTATTTAATATCTAACAATATTGGAAAAGCATCTTTTTATCTTCCTCATTTTGATGAGATGAATAATAAAGGATTGATTAATAAAATCCAGATATTCTTTGATAAAAGGAAAGCGAAAAAACTTGAGCAAGAAAATGGATTTATTAGCTGGGCAAGCCAATGTATCCAGACTGATACAAAGTGGAAACCATTTTTCGATAAGATTTTAAAAAACATTTGCATCGTTAATGATCTTGAAAAAGCATTTGAGCTAAATTCAAAATATGGTGGATTTAATTTTGCTACTCTTAACGGTGATTATGTTTCCAAAGATGGTGTTATTGAAGCTGGATCGGTACCAAGATTAGATGATTCACTATTTGGCAGAAAACAATTCCTGGAAAATCTTAAGAAAGAATTTCCACAACACGAAAAACAATTGTTTGAAACACAGCAGGAAATTAGTCTAAAAGAAACAGCACTTGGATCAATCGATCTTAAAATTCTTTCCGAAAGAGGAAGACTTTTAATAAATGATTTGGCAAATGTAGAAAAACAAATTGCACAGTTTGAGTTTGAAAAATCCAAAGCCGATGATGAAACAGAAAAAATTCAATTAGAAATAAAAGAACACGCTGCCGAAGCAAATCTTTTTGATAATAAAAAATCAAAATTAGAATCTTTGCTAAACACCGAAATTGCTTTACGAGATTCCGAAGAAAGAAAGAAACAGCTAATTGAATCTGAGTTTACCGAAGTTGAGAAGCAATACAACCAGATAGTTTCAGAAAGAAATGAACTTAATATTTCAATCGAAAGATTGGTCGGTGAAAAGCGTAATACGGAAAATGCAATCAAGCGGGCAGAAGAATCTATAATTAGTATCAGTAATTCTATTGCAAAAAGAAAAGAAGACATAAATCTTGCAGATGAAGAAGTGAATGTGATTGATGAACAGATCGCAAATCTCGAAAAAAGTTTTAATGTTCTTGATGAAGAAAGACAATTGTTAAATAAACAATTGGAAGATATCGAATCGCGTTACAGCGGTTTAAGAAAAGAAGTAAACGATAAAGAGATTCATTTAAAATCTTTACGTTCAGAACGCGAAGCAGTTTCAGATGCGATTCATAACCTTGATATGACGATTAAAGAACTTGATATAAAAAGTGCAAATCTTATCGATCATATAAAAGAAAATTACTCTATAACTCTTGAGAAAAAAGAATTTGAAAACCTGGAGATGTTTGATTTTATCCAAAGAACAAACGAAGTGCAGGATCTAAAACAAAAAGTAAAAAATCTTGGTCCGATAAATAACATTGCACACGCAGAGTATGAAGAAGAAAGAGAAAGATTTGAATTTTTGAATAAGCAAAGAGACGATCTGGTTGATTCAGAAAGAGATATATTAAAAACTATTGAAGAAATTAATAATACTGCTCAAGCTCAATTCATGGAAACATTTGAAAAAATCCGTGAAAATTTTATCAAGATTTTTGGGAATTTATTTGATCCCGGTGATGAAGCAGATTTGAAAATTGAAGAAACGGCTGATCCACTTGAAGCTAAAATTGAAATTATTGCAAAACCCAAAGGTAAAAGACCAACATCAATAGATCTTTTATCCGGAGGAGAAAAAACGCTTACTGCGATAGCGCTATTATTTGCGATCTATCTTGTCAAACCAAGTCCGTTTTGTATTCTTGATGAAATTGATGCACCGCTTGATGATGCAAACATAGAACGATTTAATAAAATTCTTGATGAGTTTAGCAAAGAAACTCAATTTATTGTTGTTACCCATAATAAACGAACAATGGAAGCTGCAAGTACTTTGTATGGAGTAACTATGCAGGAAGAAGGAGTTTCTAAATTAGTCAGTGTAAGATTTAATGAAGATCTCGAGTTTGTACCAAGTTAATTATTTAGGATAAATGAGTATCACCAACTACATAAAGACTTTTTTAGTAGCGCTAATATTTTTTGCTGGGTTTAGCAGTAATTCTATTGCCCAGTGGATTAATGATCCTTCATCAAACACAAAACTTGTAATTGATCCGGTCGATCCAATAAATATTTCTGCAATCAGGGATTTAAATGGCGGTGCTTATGTTTATTGGCAGGATAAGAAAAATAACGCGCAAAGTGATATTTATTTTATTCACTTTAACAAAAATGGAGAGGTAAGCTTTAGAACCGATGGTAAGGCGGTAAGCACGAACGTCAGTACTAAAGAAAATCCCATTGTCGTTATTGAACCTTCCGGAAATTCTATCGTAATCTGGAAAGATTCAGAGAACAAAAAAAGATCGGAATTATTTGTACAAAAACTTTCTCCAAATGGATTGCGTCTTTGGAACACCACTGGATTGCAGATCACAAATTTAAAATCCGAAATAATTGATTACTCTCTGAAAGCCGATAAAAAAGGTTTTGCTTTTATAAGCTATATAATTAAAACAGCCAATCCTTCCCAAAAATATTATGTTAAGTATCAAAAGATTAATCCTAATGGAAGGATGCTAAGTGATTCTTCAAAAGGATTTATTCATAATTCAAATAGTATGATAAGTGAGACGCAGATAATACCGGATAATAAAGGCGGATCATTTATTTTTTGGATTGAAAACGTAAATCAAAAAAGTTTAATACACGGGCAGTATGTTGATTCTGCCGGCTCAAAAAAATGGGGCAGCAAACCGATTGTTATATCAAAAGCAAATACAAGCGTTATAAATTATTCCATTGGTAAAATGGGTAATAGTGTGTATGCGGCGATAACATATCAAGGAACAAAAAAAATTGTATATCAACAACTTATCACTGATAAAGGAAAACAGCTTTGGGGAACTGATGGAAAACTTCTCACTGATCAAAAAGGAAGTCAAACAAATCCGAAATTTGTATTTATTGATTCAAGTGTTGTAGTATCCTGGACAAACGAATTTGAAAAACATAAAGACATTTTTGTTCAAAGATTTGATTTTAAAGGCAAATCCCTGTGGGGAAGCAATGGTAAAAGGATTATAAATATAAAAGGTGATCAGTTTGGGCAGCGTATAGTTTATGATCAGAAAGGCGGAGTAATAATTGCGTGGATTGATAAACGTGAAAATAATTCTGTTGCTAATTTATTTGTTCAGAAAGTTGATCTTAAAGGAAATTTTGTTTGGGATTCCACCGGCGTAACACTCGCTTCTTCTAAGAATGAACAAAAAAGTTATCTAAATCTTATTCCTGATGAATCGGGTGGAGCCATCGCTATTTTTAGAGGGAGTATTGGTGGTAAAAATAATATATACGGACAAAAGATTTTTAGCACTGGAACTTATGCCTCGCAAATCTTAGGGTTTTCATCTGAAGTTGTTGATGACTCGGTAAAAATTTTCTGGTATGCTGCAAATGAAACAGATGGCACATCTTACATAATTCAAAGAACCGATAAAGAAATTGAATCTGAAAGTAACTGGAAGGCAATTGGTACATTAAAAAAGGAAAACAAAAAACAGTCAAATTATTACGAATTCCATGATTATCCCGAGATAAGCGGTTCAATTTTCTATCGTGTAGTACAGAAAGACAATGATAAGCAAATTCAAATTTCATCAGCAAATAAAGTTGATTATTTCCGTGATGTTGAATCTGTAATACTCGGGCAAAATTCACCTAACCCATTTTCAGGTTCAACAACTATAAATTTTTATTTACCCGAAGAAGATGATGTTACTTTAGAATTTTTCAGCAGCAATATCGAAACCGTTAAAAAAATTGAAAATGAAAAATATCCCGCCGGAAAAAATAGTTTTGTTTTTAATGCTAACGGACTTAAACCGGGAATTTATTTTTATCGATTGAAGGTTAACGATTTTGTTGATGTTAAAAAGATGGTTATTTCAGAGTGATGAATAAAAGAACAATAAAATTATTTATAGATTTTGATGGAACAATTACTCTTGAAGATGTTGGCGAAGCAATATTTAGGAAATTTGGTTGTGAGGAAAAAACAAACAAAATAATTGAAAATCTTCTTTGTGATAAAATCTCATCACGGCAATGCTGGGATCAATTATGCGGATCTGTTGATACAATTGATAGACAAGAACTTGATGATTTTATAAACTCATTGGATATCGACCCGACTTTTATTCCGTTCGTAAAATTCTGTAAAGAAAACGAATTAGAAATTATAGTTCTAAGCGATGGATTTGATTATTACATTAATAAATTATTCAATAAAGCAGGATTGGTTGGGATAAAATATTATTCAAATAAACTTTTTGTTGATGAGTCTGGAAAGCTATCAGCGGAGTATCCGCATTATGATTCTGATTCACCAACCTCGGCTAATTGTAAAAAAAATCATATAATAAATCACAGCGGTGATGATGATTATACAATTTATATCGGTGATGGAAACTCAGATAAAGAAGCTGCACAATACTGTGATTTTATCTTTGCGAAAAAAGGATTGTTAAAATTTTGTTCGATAGAAAAAATTGGGTTCTATCCCTTTAACAATTTTGATGATGTTAAAACTAAAATGATTGAACTGCTTAATAAAAAGAATTTAAGAAAAAGACATCAGGCAGAACTGAAAAGAAAATCAGCTTATATAGCGGAATAATAAATGACCATAAACGCAACTAAAATATTTAAATACAGAAGCTACACTCCGATACCATTTCTTATCCTAATGCTGATTTTTGAAAATGCATCTGTTACAAGTTTGGTAATTGGATTTACAATTGCATTAGCAGGTGAATTAATTCGATTGTGGGGAGTTAGCTGGGCAGGAAGTGAAACACGCACAACGGGCGGTGTTGGCGGTAGTTTTCTTGTTATCAGCGGACCATTTGCTCACGTTCGCAATCCGCTTTACGTAGGAAATATTTTACTTTATTTCGGAATCGGAATTATGTCTATGTCCTTGTTTCCTTATT
Source organism: Ignavibacteriaceae bacterium (assembly GCA_036170275.1). Taxonomy (GTDB): domain Bacteria; phylum Bacteroidota; class Ignavibacteria; order Ignavibacteriales; family Ignavibacteriaceae; genus IGN3. Next base: position 20,190 of record JAVHOU010000110.1, on the reverse strand, counting down.
TGCAAATAGTTGCTCTGCTATTTTTCTTTTTTCAGTATTACGTTATTGTAAAAGAAGAAGAAGGTTATCTGATTAAAACTTTTGCAGAAGATTATGATAGATATTTTAAACAAGTACCAAGATTTGGTTGGAGGATAACTCCCTATAAAGATAAGTCGATACAGCAACCAGAATTTATTTTATCCAAAGGATTAAAATCTGAAACAAGAACTTTGCAAGCATTTGGATTTGTTGCGCTTCTGGTTGTGATTAAATGGTATTTAAGATCAAATAATATTCTGTAATGAATAGTAAAAATATTTTGATGATTGCGGGAGAAGCTTCGGGTGATTTACACGGGGCTTCATTGATTCGTGAGTTGAAAAAGTTAGATGGTTCTTTGAAAATATTTGGAATCGGCGGTGATAAAATGCAAGCCGAGGGAATGGAATTGATTTATCACATAGACAAAATGGCTTTTCTCGGATTTGTTGAAGTGGTAAAACATTTACCGTTTATTAAAAAAGTTCAACGGGATTTAATTGAAGAAGTTAAGAAAAGAAATGTTAAAGAAGTTGTGTTGATTGATTATCCTGGCTTCAATCTCAGCATCGCTAAAAAACTTAAAGCTCTTGAACCTGAACTTGAACTCATATATTACATCACTCCGCAAGTTTGGGCATGGGGAAAAGGCAGAATAAATACGATCAGAGAACTCTTCAAAAAAGTGCTGGTTGTTTTTCCTTTTGAAGAAAAGTTTTTTAAAGAAAAAAATGTAAATGCTGAGTTTGTTGGTCATCCTTTAATTCAGGAAATAAACGGATATGATTTTATATCACGAAATCTTTTAGATAAGAAGTTTGGTTTAGATCCTGCAAAAGAAATATTATTGATTCTGTCAGGAAGCAGGAAGCAGGAAGTTAAAAGTATTTTTCCTGAAGCAATAAAAGCGGCTGCAAAACTTGCGGATGAACTAGATATGCAAATTGTTGTTGCCTGTTCAAGTAATCTTGATGAAAATATTTTTTATGAATTAACTGATAGAAAAAACTTCAAGGTTATAAAAGATCATACTTATGATATGATGAAACACGCAAAGTTTGGAATCGTAAAATCCGGAACATCAACACTGGAAGCTGGATTACTTGAGTTACCAATGGTTATCGTATATAAAACAAGTTGGCTTACTTATGCAATTGGTAAATCACTTGTAAAAATTAAAAACTTTGGAATGGCAAACATAGTTTTGGATGAGCAAGTTGTCCCAGAGTTAATTCAGAACGAGGCGAATGCTGATAATATTTACAATGAAGCAAAGAAAATTTTATCTGATGAAAATTTATTGAACCAGATGAAAATTAAGTTAAGCAGAATTAAAAAAGTCCTTGGAGATAAAAACGCTCCGGAAAATGCAGCAAAAATTATTTATTCATTAATGATGATTAAAAAATAAGATAATAGTTTTATTAAGAAATTTTGTTTGATAATTGTATTATCATACTTCGACTTCGCTCAGTATGACGTTGGTGTTTACGAAATAAAACTTAAGTCACTCTGAGCGAAGTCGAAGAGTGACATTTTAAAATGTAATTTTACTTTAATAGAGAAATTGTCAGATATAAAATAACTTTTGAAGTAACTTTATTCTGCAATGAACAAATGAATACAAAGCAAGTTAAACAGGATACTTTTGTCATTCCGAACTTGTTTCGGAATCTGTATAAATCATTAAAGATGCTGAAACGAGTTCAGCATGACTAATAGTTGAATGAACACAAAGCAAGTTA
>JAVHOU010000110.1:0-18324 GCA_036170275.1 Ignavibacteriaceae bacterium | reverse complement strand
AGATGCTGAAACGAGTTCAGCATGACTAATAGTTGAATGAACACAAAGCAAGTTAAACAAGACACGTTAAGATTTTTAGGCGGCTTAATACTAACGCACAGTCTTGATGCTCTTTGTAAAACTTTGCGTGTTAGTTATAAAAACAAAAAAATTATTGATGATTTAAAAAAGCAAAAACAAAATTACGTTTTGGCTTTCTGGCACGGCACAATGCTGTTGCCATGGTTCTTACATAGAGATGATGGATTTGCTGCTTTAACAAGCAAGAGTAAAGATGGCGATCTTCTTGCAAAGCAGTTAAAGCACTGGAAATACAGAGTTGTTCGAGGCTCGAGCAGTAAAGGCGGCGATGTTGCGCTTGGCGTTATGGTTGATCTTGCAAAAAATGGTTACTCGATTTCTATCACTCCTGATGGACCGCGCGGACCGGAACATAAGTTTAAAGCAGGTGCAGTTATAACTGCTAAAAAAAGTGGAGTGCCTATTGTGTTAATGGGAATTGGAATTAAATCTAAAAAGAAATTAAAAAGCTGGGATAAGTTTCAGATTCCAAATCCGTTTTCTAATGTAAAAATAATTTATTCTGATCCTGTTTATGTTGATGAAAAATTAAGCTATGATGAAACCTCAAAGATTATTGAAGAGTGTGAGCAAAAATTAAATGGGCTTCAAAAAGAAGCTGAAAATTTTTAGGCATTGATTAGATGAAATTAGTAAAAATTATTCTGGTACCATTTGTGCCGTTTTACGCATTTATAATTTATGTAAGAAATTTGTTCTTTGATAAATCCGTTTTTAAATCTGAAAAAGTTAATGCAAAAGTAATTTCTGTTGGAAATATAAACGTTGGCGGCTCCGGTAAAACTCCGTTTGTAATTTATGTTTCTAATCTGCTAAAAAATGCGGGTTACAAAGTTGGAGTTTTAAGCCGAGGTTATGGAAGAAAATCAAGCGGCTACAAATTGGTTTCTAAAGGGGATGAGATTTTAACTTCTGTAGAAGAGTGCGGTGATGAAATTTATCATACTTCTTTAGAATGTAAAGTTGCCGCCGCAGTTTCTGAAAACCGTGTTAATGGTGCAAAAAAATTAATTGAAGAAACTAAAATCAATCTTATTGTACTTGATGATGCCTTTCAGCATAGATGGATTGAGCGGGATGCTGATCTGGTAATTATTGATCAGGGTTTTGTGAATACTAAAAGTTTTTTTACACATAATCTTTTACCAACTGGCGATTTGCGTGAAGGATTTGATTCATTACAAAGAGCAGACGCAATTATCCTTAACAGAAAATTTCTTGAGAAAGAAGAAATTGGATCTGAAATGCTAAATTATTTTGAAGGAAAAAAAATCTTTACATCTTATTATAAAGCAATAAGCTTTGTAGATGCGGTTAAAAAGATTGAATATGATATTGATGATTTTAAAGGACAGGATAGTTTGGTTGTTTCAGGTATTGCAAATCCCAAATCGTTCTTAAGTGTTTTGAATAAAGTTCATGTAAATACTAAGAACAGATTGATATTCAGAGATCACAAGAATTATACTTTGAAAGAAGTTCAACAAATAAGGAAGCAATTTTATACAACTAATTCTCATTCGGTTGTAACAACAGAAAAAGATGCAGTAAAACTTTCAAGATTTAAAAGAGAATTTGATGACACAGAAATATTTTATCTTAAAATAAACTTATGTATGGATGATGAGCAATCATTCAAACAGTATTTAATTAATAAACTAAAAAATGCTTCGTAAAAAGATAATTTGATTAATAAATAATCTTATATCGAAGGAAAGGTAATTATGGCTCAAACAAAATATGTTTACTACTTCGGTGGTAAAAAAGCAGAAGGTAAAGCAGAGATGAAAGCTTTGCTTGGCGGTAAAGGTGCAAACCTTGCCGAGATGGTTAATATTGGTCTTCCTGTGCCTGCGGGATTTACAATTACTACTGAAGTATGTACAGCATACTACAAAAACAAGAAAAAATATCCAAAGGAACTTGAGAAACAAGTTAAAGACGCTCTTGTTAAAGTTGAAAAACAAATGGGAGCTAAGTTTGGTGATCTGCAAAATCCATTATTGCTTTCAGTTCGTTCCGGCGCACGTGCTTCAATGCCGGGAATGATGGAAACAATTCTTAATGTTGGGTTGAATAACGAAACACGTGAAGCATTAATTGCTAAAACAGGCAACCCAAGATTTGTTTATGATTCGCATCGCCGCTTAATTCAAATGTACAGTGATGTGGTTATGGAAAAAGCTGCCGGCATTGAACCCGCAGAAGGTAAAGGCGTAAGACAGCAGTTGGAAAAAGAACTACACAATATGAAAGAATCGCGCGGTGCAAAATCAGATACTGATTTAACGGCAGATGATTTAAAAGATTTGATTGAGATTTATAAAACAAAAGTTAAAGAAGTTTTAGGCAAACCTTTTCCTGAAAATCCAATGGCGCAGCTTTGGGGCGCTGTTTCTGCAGTATTCCAAAGCTGGATGGGCAAACGCGCTATATCTTACAGAAGAATTGAAGGAATCCCTGATTATTGGGGAACCGCGGTAAGTGTTCAATCAATGGTGTTTGGAAATATGGGTGAATCTTCTGCGACAGGTGTTGCATTTACCCGTAATCCTGCAACCGGAGAAAATTATTTTTACGGCGAATGGTTAACCAATGCACAAGGAGAAGATGTTGTTGCAGGAATCAGAACTCCAAATCCAATTAACGAAGTTGGTAAGAGTGAACATACTGAACATTTACAATCTCTTGAAACAGGAATGCCTGCTACATACACACAGCTTAATAATATTCAGAAATTGTTGGAAAAACATTATCACGATATGCTTGATATCGAATTTACAATTCAGGATGGAACACTTTATATGCTGCAATGCCGGGTTGGAAAAAGAAACGGTCCTGCTGCAGTAAAGATGGCTCTTGATATGTACAAAGAAAAACTTATCACAAAAGAAGAAGCAGTGATGCGTGTGCAGCCTGCACAGCTTGATGAACTTCTTCATCCAATTATTGATCCTGCTGTTGAAATAAAAACTAAAGCGGTTGCAAAAGGTTTACCTGCTGGACCTGGTGGAGCTTCTGGACAAGTCGTCTTCTCTGCTAATGATGCGGTTGCATGGGCAAAAGCGGGAAAGAGGGTAATACTTGTTCGTGAAGAAACAAATCCTGAAGACATTGAAGGTATGCGCGCTGCTCAGGCAATCTTAACTGCAAGAGGCGGAATGACATCACACGCTGCACTTGTTGCTCGTGGTTGGGGTAAATGCTGTATCGTTGGTGCTGGTATAATCAAAATGAACTATGAAGAAAAATCTTTTAGTGCCGGTGGTGTAACTGTTAAGGAAGGTGATTGGCTAACTCTTAACGGTTCAAAAGGGACTGTTTACTTAGGCGAGTTACCGATGATAAAAGCTGCCGAAGAAAATCCAGACTTCCAGGTTTTTATGAATTTATGTGATCAGGTTAGAAAATTAAAAGTTAGAACTAATGCTGATACGCCTGAAGATGCTGTACGTGCAAGAGCATTTGGTGCAGAGGGTATCGGACTTTTTAGAACAGAGCATATGTTCTACGGAAAAAATTCTGAAGAACCATTGTTTAAACTCCGTAAAATGATTCTTTCAAAAACTGAAGCAGAAAGAATAGCAGCTTTAAATGAATTATTCCCTTATGTTAAAAAAGATGTTAAAGAAACCTTGGCTGCAATGGATGGATATCCTGTAACATTGAGAACACTTGATCCGCCGTTGCATGAATTTGTTCCTCAAAGAGTTGATGAAAGAGAAAAACTTGCTACAAGTCTTGGAATTTCTCTAGATGAATTAAATGAACGTGCTGATGCACTACATGAAAACAATCCGATGATGGGACATCGTGGTGTACGTCTTGGAATCACTTATCCAGAAATTACAGAAATGCAGGTTCGTGCTATCTTTGAAGCAACAGCAGAATTGCTGAAAGAAGGAAAGAAACCTTTTCCGGAAATAATGATTCCTGTTACCTGCCATGTAAATGAAATCAAACATCAGTATGATATCATTACAAAAGTTCATGCAGAAATTTGTGCAAAATTTGGATTGAAGAAAATTGCCCATTTGACCGGAACAATGATTGAAATTCCTCGTGCTTGTTTAACTGCAGATAAGATGGCAGAAGTTGCACAATTTTTCTCATTTGGAACAAACGATCTTACACAAATGGGATTTGGATTTTCTCGTGATGACATTGGCGGATTTTTACCTGAATATCTTGAACAGAAAATTCTTCCTGAAGATCCATTCCAATCAATTGACCAGGAAGCAATTGGTAAGTTGATGGAAATAGCTGTTGAAGGCGGACGCAAAACCAGACCTGATCTTAAAATTGGTATTTGTGGTGAGCACGGCGGCGAACCGAAATCAGTTGAGTTCTGTCATAAGATCGGGTTGAACTATGTAAGTTGTTCACCATTCCGTGTTCCAATTGCGCGTTTAGCTGCTGCACAAGCTGCTGTTAAAGATATGAAGAAAGCAAAACCAGCTAAAGCATCATCTAAAAAAACAGTTGCTAAAAAAGCTGCAGCTAAAAAGAAAGTTGTAGCAAAGAAAAAAGTATATAAAAAGAAATAAGTAAGTAAATGCGGTTATCTCAGGATAGTCATTCCGAACTCGTTTCGGAATCTGATGCGCAAAAATTTTTCTAAAGAAGCTGAAACAAGTTCAGCTTGACTTGAAAATCCTGAGATAACCTAAAATTAAAATAATAAGAGAAGGTAGAGATAATGAAGCTATCAGATTTCAAGTATAACTTGCCAAAAACATCTATTGCAAAGTATCCGGTTAGCCCGCGTGATAAATCTAAGTTATTAGTTTTACACAAAGAAACCGGTGAAATGGAAGACAAACACTTCACGGATGTTATTGACTATATGGAAAAAGGTGATGTGTTAGTTGTAAATGAAACAAGAGTATTTCAGGCAAGATTGTACGGGAAAAAAGAAAAGACAAATGCAAAGATTGAAGTATTTCTTTTGAGAGAATTGAATAAAGAGGATTGCATTTGGGATGTGATTGTTGATCCCGCAAGAAAAGTTAGAATTGGCAACAAGATTTATTTTGATAATAATCTTTGGTGTGAAGTAATTGATAACACTACATCAAGAGGCAGAACCGTAAGATTTAATCAGCCGGGGAATGTTTTTCAGGCAGTTGAAAAAATTGGGTTAACACCGCTTCCGCCATATATCAAAAGAGAGCCTGAACCAAAGGACAAAGAAAATTATCAAACAGTTTATGCAAGAGTTGATGGTGCAGTGGCTGCCCCAACAGCGGGATTACACTTTACAACCAAACTGCTTGATAAAATAAAGAAGAAAGGGATTCATGTTGTTCCTGTTATCCTGCATATTGGATTAGGAACATTTCGTCCGGTTGAAGTTGAAGATCTTACAAAACACAAAATGGATTCAGAATATTATGAAATTTCAGAGCATTCAGCAGACATGATCAACAAAGCAACACAGGCAAAACACAATATCATTGTGGTTGGAACAAGTGCATGCCGTGCTTTAGAAACAAGCACTACTGCAGAAGGAAATGTTAAACCGGGTCATGGCTGGACAGATAAATTTATATATCCGCCTTTTGTTTTTAAAGTTACACAAAAGCTGATAACAAACTTTCATTCACCGGAATCAACATTGCTGATGCTTACAAGTGCACTTGGTGAAACTGAATATGTTATGAAGGCTTATAAAAAAGCCTTAAAGGAACGGTATCGCTTTTTAAGTTATGGCGATGCAATGATGATTGTATAATGAACATTGCAATTATACCCGCAGGTGGTAAAGGTTTACGAGCTGGCGTTGCTGTAAAAGGTAATGCCACTCCTAAACAATACTTAAAGGTTAATGGTAAAGAAATAATAGTTTACACACTTCAGACTTTCCAAAAGAACAAATTAATTGATAAAATTATTATTGCTGCGGAACCCGAATATTTTAATCTTCTTATAAGATTGATAAAAAAATATAAACTAAGTAAAGTAAAACTGGTTGTTGAAGGCGGAAAAACAAGGCAGGAATCGGTTTATAATGCTGTACTTTCTTCCGGTGCTGATGATAATGATTTGTTAGTTGTTCACGATGCTGCACGGGCGTTGCTACCAAATAATATTTTAGCTAATGCAATTAACACCGCAAAGAAAAAGGGCAACGCTCTTGTTTGCATTAAAGCAAAAGACACTTTGATAAAAGGAAATGAAACGGTAAAAGAATATTTAAACCGTAATGAAGTTTATTACGTGCAAACCCCGCAGATATTTAAGTACAAAGAATTGCAAAGTGCTATGAGCAAAGCGCACAGCGAGCAATTTGTTGGAACTGATGAGTCGATGCTTGTAAAGAGAACAGGTAAGAAAGTGAACATTGTCGAAGGATCAGTTTTTAATTTTAAGATTACCACTAAGGAAGATTTAGAACTTTTCAATAAGTTGACCAAATAATTATATTCAGATTAACTCTGCATGTTGTCCTCCAACCATCTTTAACAAATCATCGGGATAAAGTTTAATCTGAATCCCACGCACACCGACATATACATAAATCTTATCAAACAATTGCGCAGTTTCATCTATAAAAGTTGGGAAAAGCTTTTTCATTCCAATTGATGAGCATCCACCGCGGATATAACCTGTTAATGGAAGCAAGTCTTTTAGTTTTATCATTTCAACTTTTTTATTACTGCTTGCCGTGGCTGCTTTTTTTAAGTTAAGTTCTTCTGAAACAGGAATACAAAAAACTATATGTCCTGTTTTATCTCCAATGCAAACAAGAGTTTTAAAAACAAATTCCGGTTCGGCATTAATTTTATTTGCAACAGTAATGCCACTTAGATCATTTTCATCCACATTATAAGAAAAAGTTTCAAACTCAATTTTATGTGATTCAAGAATTCTTATTGCGTTGGTCTTGCTCATATTTCAAATGGAAGGATTGTATTTCGTGATAAGAAAGACTAAGTGATTCTGCACTAAGCAAAAATTTTGTGTATTCATGTTTGGGATTAGTAAAGACTGCATTCGTAATTCCGTTTTCAGCAATTTCGCCTTTAAACATTATTAAAATTTCATCGGTAAAACTTCTTAATATTTTTAAGTCGTGTGAAATACAAATAACAGTTAAGTTAAAATCGGCTTTAATTTTCTTTATGAGATTAATAAGATTTAGCTGCGATTCAACATCCTGTGAAGAAAAAGGTTCATCAAGAATTAATAATTCGGGTTCAACAATTAATATCCTTGCAAGAGCAATACGCTGCTGCTCACCGCCGCTTAGCTGTGAGCCTTTGTTTTGATTAATTGTTTGCGGCAACTGCAAAATATTAAGAAGTTCGTTAACATCTTTGGAAAAATTATTTTTTGTACCAGTTTTTAGTTCGAACGCTTCATTCAAAACATCTTTTACTTTACGAAATGGATTTATTAATTCACCATCATTTTGAAATAGGATTTGAATTGGCTTTGGCTGCGAATTACTCCAGTCTTTTATAAACTCGGTTTCAATCCTGCCGGAAGAAGGCAAATAAATTCCGGTTAAAATTTTAGCTAAAGTAGATTTACCACTTCCGGATTCACCTGCAATGCCAAGCACGTTACCGCGCTCAATCCCAAATGAAATATTTTTAATTATCTCAACAGACTCAAATCCTGTAAAAGAATTTCTCTTATCTACTTTGTAAGAGATATTTTCGGCTTTAAGAATAATATCTTTCATTCAAGTTCATGATATGATTTTAAAAAACCTGCGTGGATATTTTCATCCGTTGGATTAAAGAATGAATCAGTAGAATCAAATTCTGAAAGTTTACCGTTTTGTAAAAATGCTATCTCATCTGAAACTTCTTTGGCAAACGCAATATCTTGAGTAACAATCAATACAAAGCTTTCGGTAGTAACAAATTCTTTTAGCTTAAGTTTGATTAGATTGATATTAGTATAATCAACTGCAGAAGTAGGCTCATCTAAAATTATTAATTTAGGTTTTGGCAGTAATGCTAACAGCAAACTAAGCCGCTGTGCCATTCCACCGCTTATTTCATAGGAATGCAGTTTTGAAATTAAATCATAATCAGGCAGCAGAAAACTTTTAAGCTGCGCTGATATTTGCACTATACTAAAACCTGTCTTATCAAAATAATATTTAAGTTTTTTTAGAGGATCAAAATTATTAGTTAGATCCTGTAAAACATATCGGATCTCTTTTTTTCTAAGATTAAGCAGCCGTTCATTATTCATTAGGAAAATGTTTTCGCCATTCCAAAAGGCACTTCCCTGCGTGGAATAGACCCTTACATCCAAAAGCATTGTTAAAGATTTAATTAATGTGGATTTACCGCTTCCGTTTTTTCCAAGAATCGTAAATATTTTTCCCGGATTAAGATCAAAGCTAATATCTTGCACAATAGTTTTGCCATAAATCTTATCTATCAAACTTATTTTTTTTATATCTACTTTTAACATTATAAAATATTTTTGTATTTGTTAATCAAAATAATAAATTAAGCCAAGAATTATTACTACTTAATGCTGCAAGTTATGAGAATAGTCAAAATCTTTTTTTCGTCAATATTATTTCTTTACTTATTCATTTCATGCAATGTAGAAAAAGCAGACTTAACACAAAAGGTCGTAATTGGAATTTCTGCTGACCTTGAAACTATCAATCCTATTTACTCATTCAGCGTTGATGAAGGCGTAATTGATGAGACGCTGTTCTTAAGTTTAGTTCAATTTGAATGGAATGATAAAATTGGCGATGTTGATGCAAAGCCGATGCTCGCAACAAGCTGGGAATGGGCTCCTGATTCGAGTTATGTTATTTTTAATTTGCGCGATGATGTTTTTTGGTCAGATGGAAAAAAGTTTTCTGCTGATGATGTTATTTATACTTTCGATATATATTCTGATCCCAAAGTTCAAAGCAGATTTTACGGCTCCTTTAAAAATTTGTACACGGATTATGATAATCATATTGATCTTAAAAAATCATTTGAGGTATTATCACCGTTAAAGATTAAAATTAATTTTATCCCTAATTCTGTTCCATCACTTCTTGATGTTGTCTTTCCTATAATACCAAAACACGTTTTTGAAAATATTAAAAGAGAAAACATCACAACTTCTGAAATTAACTTTAAGCCTGTTACTAACGGCGCTTATAAATTAAAAAAGTGGGATCGTAATCAGATGGTGGTTCTTAAAGCAGATAGAAAATCTTTTTTATATCAGCAGGGAATGATTGATGTAATAATATTTAAAATCGTTCCTGACTATAACTCAAGATTGGTTCAATTACAAAAAGATGAAATAGATTTTTGTGAATTAGTAAAACCAATTGATATAAAAGATTTAAAGAAATCTAAAAACCTTATTATTGAGTCTGTTAAGGGAAGAGAGTATGATTATATCGGTCTTAATAACATTGATATGAAAAGTTATTCTGATAATAAAGTTATTAAAAAGAACAACTTGTTCGGCAGTACAAAAGTTAGGCAAGCTCTTGCATATGCAATTAACAGAAATGAAATTCTAACTGATTATCTAAATAATTATGGTGAACTTGCAATTACTCCGATATCCTCAATCTTTAAATTATATTTTGATGATACATTAGAGCCGATTGAATATAGTCCCGATCTTGCAAGAAAAATATTGAAAGATGATGGCTGGAAAGACATTGATAATGACGGCATTTTAGAAAAAAATAATTTGAAGTTCACATTTACTTTGTACATTCCAAGCGGAAATCCTTTGCGGGAGTTTGCCGGCACAATAATAAAAAATAATCTTAAAGCCGTTGGCGTAGATATGAACCTTGAAAAGCTGGAGCTTGGCGCTTTTTTAGATAATTTATATAACAAAAAAATGGATGCCTGGATGGCATCGTGGTATATTCAAGTTCCATTGGAGTTAAAAATATTTTGGTACTCGGATTTGCAAAACACTCCTTTAAATTTTGTTAGTTATCAAAATAAAGAAGCAGATAAAATAATGGACGCATTTAGTAAACGTTTGACGCAAGAGGAAAAGATTAATAATTATAAAAAATTTCAAAATATTATTTTAAATGAGCCGCCTGTAATATTTTTGTACTGGACTGATGATATTGTTGTTCATAATAAAAAAATAAAAAATTTAAAAGTTGATCCATTCGGTGCTTTACAAAAGCTTTGGGAGTGGAGAATAGAATATTAATTTTTTATGAAGAAAGAATTACTCGTTGCCATATTAAAAAGAATTAGCACATCGCTGATTGTAATCTTTCTGCTGATAACTTTTATTTTTATACTGTTAAGATTAGCCCCCGGAGATCCGACTCAAAAATTTCTTTCACCGCAGCTTAGTCCACAACTTGCTAGCCGTGTTGCTGAATCATTTAATTTAGATAAACCAGTTTTATCACAATACTTTTCATTTGTCAAAAATCTTTTTACCGGAGACTTTGGTTATTCATATAATTACCGGCAGCCTGTTCTTTCAGTTATTAAAGATTATTTTTTATTTACGCTTTTATTTTCGACAATAAGCTTTTTCATTCAATTAATTATCTCTTATAATCTCGTAAAAATATCGTTTCGTAAAACAGGCGGCACAATTGATAAATCATTGTCAAAATTATCACTTATACTTTTTGCTACCCCGTCGTTTGTGCTTGGATTAATTTTAGTCTATATTTTTTCAGTCCAACTTGATTTGCTGCCAACATCAGGTTTGAAATCAATTTTTCATGATGATTTTTCCTTTACAGGCAAAATTTGGGATTATGTATTACATCTTATTTTACCGTTGATAACACTTTCACTTGCGGGTATAGCTGTATTTTATAGTTACTTGCGGGACAGCGTTGAAGAAATATTTAATAAATCATTTATTGTTAATTTAAAAGCAGGCGGATACAGTGATCGGGAAATATTTGTTAAACATATTTTACCAAATGCTGCTCGACCCCTTATTTCAGTTGCGGGAATTGAGTTTGGAATTTTACTAAGCGGTGCATTAATAACGGAAGTTATTTTTTCTTTGCCTGGAATGGGAAGGTTAACAGTAAATGCAATTTTTAATCGGGATTTTCCTTTAGTGATTGGTTGTTCGTTTATTGCAGGTGTTATGATGATCTTATCAAACCTGATTGCGGATTTAATCAAAATAAAAATTGATAAACGACTTCTTAAAGATTTATTGCAATGATTATATCTAAAATAAAAATATGGCATTTTTTATTAATACTTTTTGTGCTGCTGATTGTATTGAGATTCAACCTTTTAATCGGGTTAGTTGAGCTGTATATAAAATTCATTGGATTAATATTCAAAGATTCAAAAAGTCTTTTTACTCAGATAGATTTTAGATTTATCGATAATTTTATTTCATTAGCTCTGCTATTTGTAATTCCTCTTATTTTATTCTTCTCAAAGCGAATAAAAAAACTTGTCCTGCTGCCATTAAGTTTATCTGGATTAATAATAATTCTTTTAAGTACTAGCTTTATTTTTGCACCAATAATAATAAATCAACATCCTGAATTTCAAAAGAATATTTCTGTAACTAAACTTTTACCGCCGCTATCGAAAGTAAAATTTATAGAGTTGAAAGCAGCAGATTCAAATAGTCAAACTGATTTGGAAAATTTTACAATGTTAAAAAAATTAGTGATACCGGAATCATTTAATGACAGGTTAATATTTATTGATAGTCTGAGGTTGAATTTAAGTTCGAGTGGAAGTTCAAGCACAAAAGATATAGATGCATCTATAGTTGAATATTTTCAAAATGGCGTGATGAAATCTACCCCAGCATCTGATATAGTTAGCAACCAAAGTCAACCAATTGTGCATGAAAAATATTTTATACTGGGATCAGATGAATACGGAAGAGATATTTTTACGAGAATAATTTATGGTTCAAGAATATCAGTGCTTGTTGGGATTGGATCAGTGCTTTTATCGTTGCTAATTGGAGTTGGAATGGCATTTATGGCTGCTCAAAAAGGTGGAATTGCTGATTTAATTTTAAGCCGCATGACTGATTTGTTTCTTTCCTTTCCAGCAATATTTTTAGTGATAATGATTCTTGCATTGTTTGGCAGTAATTTGATTTCAGTAATTATTGTTTTGGGTCTTTCCGGCTGGATGAGTTTGTTTAAAATTGTTAAGAGTGAAATACTATCTATCAAAAAGAAAGATTATTTTTTAAGTGCTGAATTAATCGGACTTCGAAATACAAAATTATTGATACGAGAAATTTTGCCAGTTATTATTGCACCTGTAATTGTAAATCTGGTTTTTCAGTTCACTAATGTTATTTTAGCGGAGTCTGCATTAAGTTATCTTGGATTGGGCACCGGCACTTCGTATCCTTCCTGGGGTGCGATGATTGAATCGGGGCAAGAATATATTACGCAATCCTGGTGGATGATTTTTATTCCGGGTTTGGTTTTAATAATTACTTTATTAAGTATTAATAGTGCTGGTAAAAAGATTAATGAATTTTATAATTCCAAGTTTCAATTATGATAAATAAAAGATACTTAATCGATAAAAAATTAGGACAGGGTAGAAGCAAAGTTTTCAGTGTTATTGATACTGAATTTCCTGAACGTGAAGTAGCAGCCAAATTTTTACCATACAACTCTTCAAATGAAGAAAAAAAATCTTTTCGGGATGAATATTTTACTCTGCAAAAGCTTGATCATCCTAATATCATTAAAGCATTTGAGTTTAGTACTGTATTAAGAAAAGATGATGATGATAATGATGTCGAAATATTCTCTCCATTCATTACTCTTGAAAACTTTCCGTCATCAGAGCTGTTAGAATACAATGGCATTAAGGACGAAAGAAAACTAATCTTATTAATAAAGCAAATTTGTTCTGTGCTTTATTATCTGCATCAATCCAACTATATATATTATGATCTTAAACCTGAAAATATTCTTGTTGCAGAAATAAATGGAAATCCTTTTATTAAAATTATCGATTTGGGGCTTTCACAATACATTCTTAAAGAGTATGAACCTACAATAAGAGGCACTGCTTATTATATAGCACCGGAGCTTTTGAAAAATGAAATGCATGATCATACCGTAGATTTTTATTCACTGGGAATAATTTTGTATAGAATTGTATATGGAAGTTTTCCTTTCAGCAGCGACAATCAATTGGAAATATATAAAGCACAGATTGAGGAAGAATTTCCGCTTGCAGAAAGTAATTATTCGGGAAAGATAATAGCTGTTATAGCAAAGCTGCTTAAAAAAAATCCTTTAGAAAGATATAGTAATGCACTACAGATAATTATTGATTTAGGATTATCCATTGAACTTGATATCACTAAGGATATTATTCCTGCAAAAGTATTCAGCGATAGGAGAGATGCCTACAATATTTTAAATACCTATCTTAATGATAAAAGAAGCAATGAAGTCTTTACTATAAGGGGATTTGATGGCTCAGGAAAAACATCTCTGCTTTTAGAAATTAACGAAGAAAATCCTTGTTCCATCTTAATTGAAAATACAAAAACAAAAACCGGGATAGATGCGATAAAATATATTTTCAGAAAAATTATTTTGAGTGAAACAGTTTACTCGGAAATTCATACCATCCTGGAAAAATCATTGATAAATTTTTTTGATAACAATAATGTTAATTTTATAGAGAATGTAAAACAAATTCTTAATAATCTTACACCCGGCATCGATCTTACAATACTGCTTGATGATTTTAATCTTTATGATGAGTTTACACGAGAAACTTTAGGGGAAATAATTCCAATTCTTCAGATCAAAAGAATAAAAATAATTTTATCTGAATCCTCCGATTTCGATCATTCTGCCTCAGTGCTAAGTAATTTATGCGACATCCAATTAAATCAATTTACAGATCATCAGCTATCGGAATTTTTAGATCTCAGCTATTCCCTCACTTTTCCTAAGAGAGAATTAAAAAAATTTATTTTACTGTATGCAGATTTACTGCCTGGCAATATCAAGCAGTTTATCAAAGATTTGATCATTCTTAAAGTTATGAGATTTGATAATGCTTTAGTTAGCTTTTCTGCAAGTGAAGATATTGTTCTTGCACTGCAAAGTTCGTCTGAAGAAATATACCGGTTACGTCTAAGCAACCTGGATGCAACCGAATTAAAATTAGCACAAATAATTTCTGCCTTTGAGATATCAATCGAACAAACAGTTCTTTCAGCACTACTAGATGTATCTCAAAACGAATTGAGAGTAATTCTAAATGAACTTGAAAAGAAAAATATTATTGATTCTCTAAATGTTAGCAACGCTCCTCAAATTAATTCTTTCGGATTTAAAAAATTTATTTATTCAACAATAAGCAATAGAACAAAGTTTCATATTGTTTTAGCTAATTCGACAAAAAGATTATTCCCGGATTTTAATGCTGTTGAACTGGCAAGGCAATATGAATTAGCAAATGAAAATGAACGCGCTGTTGAAGCACTGAAAAGGGAAATTGATAGAGCGGAAAATATTTCAGCATTTAATTATAAAAAAACTCTTTTAGAAAAATTATTAAAACTATCATTACCTTCTTCAACCTCAAATAAATTAAGGTGCGATTTAGTAAAGACACTTTATAAACTAAGCGATTATAAATCTGTTTTAGATAATATTTATCAACTTACTTCTGAGAAGATCTCTAAAGATGAAAAAGATGAAATTCATTTTATTAAAGGCAGTAGCTTATTAGGATTAAGAAAAACCGAAGAAGGAAAAAATTCTCTAAATACACTCAGATCTAATATTACTGATAAAAAGCTTGAGCAGAGAATACTTGTTGAGTTAGCTTATGCAGAATTTGACCTAAATAATTTTGAATCTGCCGAAGAGTTATGTAAACAGATTATTGATAAGGAAGAAGTTTCGCCGGAAGATAAAGGGAAATGTTTTAATCTTTTAGGACTGATAGAATTTCAATATAAAAATAATTCTAAAGAAGCATTAAAACACTTTAGTGAGGCATTAAAGAATTACCAATTGGCAAACCTTCCCGAAAGATTAGTGAAAATTCAAGGCAATGTTGGGAACATTTATTATTTATCGGGCGATAAAGAAAATGCACAGAAATATTGGAATAAATCATTAGAACTTAATAGAAATATTGGAAATTTAGGACAGGAAGCATTAATACTTTTGAGCTATGGTGTTTTTTATCAGGAGAATCATAATTATGAACAGGCAATTCAAAAGTGGTTACAATCAGAAACTATATTTAGTACAATAGGAGATCTAAATGGTAAAGCTCTTTCAATAAATAATTTGGGAGAAATTTATCTTGAAACATGTGAATATCAAAACTCTTACGACAATTTAAACAAAGCGCTTTTAATTTTCAGAGAACTGAACAATAAGGAAGAAGAAATTAACACTCTTTTTCTTCTTGGAAAGTTTTGGTTTGTTATTGGTGATTATGATGAACTTGAAAAAATAATTAATCAATATGAATATCATATATTCACCGAAGAAAATTTATCAGAAAAAATTCAGATTAATTATGATTATTTGAAGTTCATGAGAAAAGGGTTAGTTATTAAATCCTCCCCTGATATGCTTGAATCTCTTAACCTTATTGAAAAATGTAAAAAGCTTGGTGAGTTTAATTTATATACGGAAATACTTTTACAGTTTGTTGAATTTTTAATTAATGCTCAAAAATTTGATGAATCTTTAAAATATCTTAGCGATAAAGAATTTATTGAATTGATTGAAAAGAACGTTTTGTTGAGAGCCCACAGAGAATATTTGTTGGGCAAAATTGCTCAACTTTCCAGAAATGAAAATTTGAAATCACCAATTGATTATTTCGAAAGCGCTTATAGTTTATTAGAGAATCAGAGTATAACAGAGCTGACCTGGAAAGTGTTATTTACTCTTGCCGAAATATTTTGGGAAAGAGGTAATTTTCATAAGGCAAAGAAGCCCAGACTTTATACTATGGAAATTCTAAATATGATAGCTGATCATATATCGAATAATAAAATTAGAAATGCTTATATTGAACGTGGAGATAGAAAACAGGCATTTGAAAAATTAAAACTTATCAGTGACCCGGCACAGCTTAATGAATTACAAAAAAGTTAAAATAAAAATTTACTCGGATAGTGATGATATAAGTTCAATTAACACCGGTTTAAGACAAATTGAACTTGAAAGCGTACCAATTGCATTCACTACACCTAAGGCATTTGCTCCAGAGGATGATACTATAATTATTTTGCAAATCGATTCACTCGATTCAAAATTATTAACTGAAGCAGCACTTCAAAGAAAAGATATTCCTAACAAATTAGTTATTGTTATTCGCAGTAATAATGCATTACTTGTTAGCTCAATTGTAAAAATGGGATTTTACGATATTTTTGTTTTTCCATATGAATTGGTGAAGTTCACTTCTTACATTAAAGAAATAATAGCTAATGGATTATACAAAACTTCAACATTCACTAAAGATAATAATGCAGATTCTAGATATGATTTAAGTTCGATCATTGGAAGTTCACCTAACTTCAGTCGAACAATTGACCTGGCAAAAAAAGTTTCGCAGCAAAGCACCTCCAATATTTTACTTCTTGGTGATACCGGAACAGGTAAGGGATTATTTGCAAGAGCAATTCATAATTACAGTAAATTCAGAGATGAGTCTTTTGTCGATATAGTTTGTACGGCAATACCTGAAAATTTACTTGAGTCCGAATTGTTTGGTTATGAAGCAGGTGCGTTCACAAGTGCAAGGACAAGAAAATTAGGATTATTTGAAATCGCTGGTAATGGAACTTTATTTCTTGATGAAATTGGTGATATGAGTTTTGGCTTGCAAGCAAAACTTCTAAGAGCGATTGAGAAAAAAGTAATCAAAAGGTTGGGCGGTGTTGTTGATATTCCCGTAAATGCACGAATCATTTCAGCAACCAATAAAAATATTGAACAAATGGTAGAAGACGGTTCTTTCCGAAGAGACCTTTATCATAGGTTAAATGTTGTTACCATTGATTTGCCGCCATTAAAAGATAGAGATGAGGATATAATTTTATTAGCAAATCATTTTATTGATGAGTTCAATCGAGACTTTGGAAAATCCGTAAAAAAAATTAGCAGGGAATTGAAGCACTTCTTTTTAGGTTATCCATGGCCTGGGAATGTTAGGGAACTGAAGAATTCAATCGAAAGAGCTATACTACTTACTGAAGATGGTGAACTAAATTTAAAAGATTTTTCAATTCTAATTAACTCAGTTCCTGTAAATGCAACTGGATATGAAAACGAACAGGAAGTTCCAAATAGCGTAATCAGGATGGACCTTAATTACGGCACAACAGATTTAAAGAAATTAAGTAAGTATTATGCATCCAAAGTTTTTGAAAAAGTGGGGGGAAATAAATCACAAACCGCAAAACTGTTGGGCATTTCCAGACCCAAGTTAGATACATTACTTGCAAAAAAAAGATAATTAAGTCACCTTATTGAGACTTCTGAATTATTCAGATTGTCATTCCCGTGCAAACGGGAATCCATTGATTTTGTATTAAATTCCCACTTTCGTGGGAATGACCGATGACCAGAAAAATTTTTTTCAGAAGTCTCCTTATTGATAATTCCTTGCAGGTCGCTTCCTGAAACCTTTAAGGTAACTGGCTCAATTAAAGGAATATTGCATCCTTCGAGGTCAAAACAGCGACCTCGAAGGATGAATGCGTAAGGTGATTTATGAATTTTTTTTGCTTCTAAAAATAAAAAAAACTGTAAATTTTTTTTACAAAATATACCTTATTTCCCGACGTCATCGGTAAAATTTTCGATTATTGCTTTCAATTCATCAATAGTTTATAAATATATGCCAATTTCAGTGGCACCTACCTTGAATTGCTATTCTACTAATTTTATTGATTTTTTCCTCCGATCTGGAGGAACTTAATCATAGAGTGTGTGTCGTTAAATTATTTCATTCATAATTCACATGGTGGGAGCTATGCAAAAAGTCCTATTTTTTGGATTACTTGTTTTTGCTCTATCAATTGTTTCTTTTGCTCAGGTAGAAGAAGCAGTAAGATATAGAGTTAATACAGATGTTACAGTTGTAGAGCAACAAGTGAGTGTATCCAATTATGACGAATCCACCGGAAATCTGATTCTTCAGAACAGGTCGAATTCTCAGCTTGAGGAATTGGGCGGAAGATTTGGTTGGTCACGATCAGTATCTCAGCTTGAGGAATTAGGCGGAAGATTTGGTTGGTCACGATCAG
>JAVHOU010000109.1:0-3436 GCA_036170275.1 Ignavibacteriaceae bacterium | reverse complement strand
AATGTAACAAGCTGCGGCATTGTCATTAAGCTTTCATCACGGATTACTATCAATGGCCAAAGTACTTCGTTCCAGGAAGCCATAAAAGTTATTATTCCAATGGTCACTATCGCCGGCATAGAGTTAGGCCAAAGTATCCTGAATATTATTTGCAGCTCATTACATCCATCAAGTCTGGCTGCGTCTATCAGGCTATCAGGAATAGATTTAAAATATTGTCTAAACATAATTATACTTAGCGCATTTATCAGATAAGGTACTATCAATGCCAAATAAGTATCAATCCAACCAAACTTTACCATAATTATGTACTGAGGAATAAGTGTAATCTGGAATGGCAATGTCATTGTGAAAATAATTACGTAAAAAATTAAATCTCTACCTTTGAATACGAGTTTAGATAATGCATAGCCGATCATGGAACCAAAAATCAGAACACCGATCGTAATAGAAGAAGCAACAATGAGGCTATTAATAAACGCTCCACCTATAGGTATCTTATCAAGCATTTGAGAATAACTGCTTAAAGTAAGGGATGTGGGCATAAGTGTTAGGTTACCAATTTCATTTTCCGGTGCAATGGATCCCATCACCATCCAATAAAATGGATATACAAATATCAAAGCGCTGATAGTAAGAGCAACATAAAACAGTATTGATTTAATTTTTTTCAATGATCTTTCTCAATAAATTTTTTCTGAATCATTACAACAGCTAAAATGATGAATGCAAAAAATAAACCTAATGTTGCAGCATATCCCATATGATAATAGAAAAATCCTTGTTTATAGATATATAGCACAGCCGACACCGTGCTATTCAATGGTCCTCCACCTGTCATAATATACGGTTCTATAAATAATGAGAATCCTCCAATTGTTGAGAGAATTACTACCATAAAAATTGTTGGATTTATCATTGGCAAAGTAATTTTAAAGAATTTTTGCCAATGAGTTGCACCTTCAAGATCAGCAGCTTCATAATATTGTGTTGGGACTGTTTGGAGACCAACTAAAAAGAGAACGATGTAAAGTCCTACATTTTTCCAGGTAGCCATTAATGCAATTGAAGACATTGCCATATTTGGATCAGTCAACCATCCGATTTTACCAAGACCTATACTTGTAAGTAATCTATTTAAAAGACCAGTATCATATCCATATAGTTGCTGCCATAGAATTGTAACCACAACTCCGGAAACAATTACAGGTAGAAAAAATGCACCTCTGAAAGCTCCCCTTAATTTGATTTTTTGATTTAATATTTCTGCAAGAAAAAGAGCAACAATTATCTGAAGCGGAATATGAATAACTAAGAATATTAAAGTGTTACCAATAGATTTAAAAAAAGTTTTATCATTAAATAATCTTATATAATTATTAACCCCCGTGTATTCCATCGGCGAAATTATATTCCATTTATGGAATGTTAAAATGATAGAGAAGACAACAGGAAATGCAACAAAAAGAAGAAAATGTACTATATATGGTGAAATGAGCAAGTAGGGCAGTATTTTTTTTCTATTTATCATTTTGTGATAATTTTATTTAAGAAACAATAAATCAACTGCATCGGAAGCGTCTTTTACTGCCTGCTCGGGAGTCTTTTTTCCAAAAATAACACAAGCTTCATACTCCTGAGAAATTAAATCAAAAACTTCTTTTAGAACAGGTGAGGCATCCGTTCCTCTAACATACTTCGATTGCTCAGCGAAGATTTTCATCTTCGGATTATTGGCGAAATAATCACTAAAAAAGAGATCACTATTAAGGTTTTTTCTTCTTGGCAATTGATTTGTTAAAGCTAAAAGTTTTAAATCACCTTCATTATTAATCATTGTCTTAATATAATTCCACGCTGCTTGAGGATTTTTACATGTCTTAAAAATGACTATATTTTTCGGGTCTCCATAAGTATAAACAGGTCCCTTGTGTCCATCCGGTACAGGCATAAAAGTATATTCATATTCAAAACCTTTCGGTTTAAACTTTTCAGCATGAGCAATTTCCCAAGGACCGGTAAACCTTGTTGCAATAATACTGGATAAAAAAACATCCTGCCTGGCTGATAACTGTTCCCTGGAAAAATAATTTTTTTTGTACAGTGTTTGAAGAAATCTGAATACACCTACAGCGTACTCATTATTAAAAACAGCCTTGTTATCTTTAACTAACGGTGCACCACCAGAAGATGCGAGGTAAAGCGGATAAAAATCAAAAAATCTTTGCCACCAGGTTACAAGTACTTCAGAATATCCAAACCACCTATCTACATATCCGTCACCATTAACATCTTTTTGAAATTTTTGTGAGGCTTCGAAAAATTCGCTATATGTTTTGGGAGTACCTTGAAGTTTCAAATCATTTACCAGGTTTACGTTATAAATCAACATTATCGGATTAATTTTCCATGGTATTTGGTATATGTGCCCATCAAGAGATTTTATTTCCTCGATAACCGAACTATCGCATCGTTCATAAAGAAAATCATTGAAACCTTGTAGTGTATCAAGTGCTATTAAAACACCAGCCTGAGCATATGCTTCAACATCTCCCTGCCACATATTAGAATAAATATCAGGAGTAGTTTTACCCACAACTGCTGCTAAAATAATTTCTTCACTTGACCGCCCTTCGGGAACTGGTTGGTATTTAATTTGAACTTTTGGGTTATTCTTGTTCCATTCTTCAGTGCTTACTTTTGCAAACTTTATTTCATCATTATTATTTGAGCACCAATACAATATCGTAGTACGAGAGTCTTTGTTATTGCTATTGCAACTGATTAAGACACAACTGATGAAGACAACAGTTATAATATCTAATAAAAATTTCATATAATTTTATTCCCAACTAGCCCAATCATTATCAATCGAAGGAAATGCCGGTCTAGGTATCAGGTTACCTCTTTTAACTATATACATATCAATAGCTTTTTTATCATTTTCAGATGAAACTTTCATCTGATCAAGAACACTTTCATTTATTGTAACATTATATTTTTTCTTCAGCTCAAGAACTTTGTGTAATATTTTTTTTGAAAGTTCTTCACTCAAAATTTCTGATTGGGATTTTTTCTTTTCATTTATCAAACGCATTTCTTCAGAATTTAAAGTGATGGAGTTCGCTAATTCATTCTTATAAGCACTATAAGCAATTTTATCTTTCCACCAATTTGTTTGTCTAATTACCCATTCGGATTTGTCAAAACCTTTTTGATAAGCTTCAGCAGTCAGCAATTTATCCCTTACCATAAGCCAGATCAAATCTTCTAATGATTTTGAAAATCCGATTAAATCATTTTGTAATAATTTTACATACTGCTCACGGTTTCTGTACCAGATAATAAATTCATCCAAAGTTATTTTACTGTCTTTAATTTCCACTAAAGTTAAACCCGGATACTGTTCTCCTCTTTTTAAACCAAGATTATTTAA
>JAVHOU010000108.1:0-16443 GCA_036170275.1 Ignavibacteriaceae bacterium | reverse complement strand
CTATTTACGCTTAAGATAAATTCCTTCCGTAAACCAACCGCACCAATGTTTGTATGAAAAAACCGCTGTTAATCCCATACTTGTATTCTTAACTGGTAATACTTTTTCTGTAAATGTATCCGAATATTTGAAAAGTTTTCCAAAAATTTCATAATCCTCAAGACTTTTAACGACTTTTGAAATTGTCATTAGACCAAATACTATTGGATAACGTCCACACCATAATGGTATATCTTTTTTTGATGAGTCAGGCCAAATATCTTTTGCGGTTCCAAAGATTTTTTCTTTTGTAATTCGATTTACCAGATCTTTTTGAATTATTTTTATATCATTTTCCGTTGCTGTCTTGTGAGCATTTGCATCCAATCCATAAGGAAAATTATTAAAGTCTGCACCATAATGATTTGCATCATTAGAAATGAGAAAGAAAATATCTTTGCCCAGCTTAAGGTTGTTAGATTTTGCATAATCAACAATAATTTTAGAAAGCCGGTTTGATAAATCTTCCATCTTCTCCATTGGCATTTGTGTAACCATAATAGGAGTAATTTTTATGTTTCGGTTATAATATTGAAGAAACGGAATCAACGCTTCGATAGAATGCTCTATGCTATGAGCTTTGTTGCTAACGATAAAATAATCCTTAGGAAGTTTTGATTTGATTATTTCTCTCAATGGAGAAATTTCAACATCCCTGTAAGGTCCGCGCCATTTAGAGTATTCATCTAAAATCAGAATATTGGATTGAGGTCCCATTTCTTTTCTTACCGTTCCATGTGTTACACCAAAGATTACGACTTCTTTAGTCTTGATATTTTTGTACAAAGGATAATAAACGTTTCCTGCGTATAGATAATCATCGTGAACAGAGATGGCAGCTATAATATTTTTAGAAGGTTCTTTATTATTAGGATTATGTTCAGATAAAAATTGAATAAAGTTATTCATCTCATTAGCATTCCAACAGA
Source organism: Ignavibacteriaceae bacterium (assembly GCA_036170275.1). Lineage (GTDB taxonomy): Bacteria > Bacteroidota > Ignavibacteria > Ignavibacteriales > Ignavibacteriaceae > IGN3. Next base: position 15,475 of record JAVHOU010000108.1, on the reverse strand, counting down.
AGCCAATACTATCCTGAATTGGTCGAATGTTTTCATTATCAAAACCCTGACCGTAGATAACTGTAACTATGAACTGAGAATTAAGAATTAGAAGCAGGATCAAAAAGAATTTTAGTTTCATATTTAAAGAGTTCATAAATTATATTTTAAATGCATTTTATATTTAAAGAATATTTAATGATCTATCAATAAATAATAAATATTTTTTAAGTTAGTTTTTTTTTACAAAATCGTAAAATGATTTTTTTGTACTAAATAATTTTTCATCTCATCTTCTTTATCATTTAATGTCGATAAAATTTTTATCATATAAATAAGATTAAATTACTAACCTGCATTCTTTATTGAAATTCATTTAAATAGATTAACGATTCATACCAAGATACATTCCTCCGAAATAAGGAATCAACCAGATCATCCAGACTATCAGACTAAATCTGTGAAAGTTATTTTTTAATTTTTCATTCCCTTTAGTAATTACCCAAGTTGCCCATACTGCGTGTATTAACATCAGCCAAATAGCAATCTGTCCGGTAAAAGTATGTGGTTCCATTAAATTGAAAGGTCCGTTAGCAATCTGGTGCATTGCCCAGGTTCCCGAAATATCGAATGATAATCCAACCCAGAAAGCTACAACATGCCAAGGTTTAAGGTATCGTGCTAATCTTTCCGACCATACACCAAGTGAATAAAATATTAATGCTAAAGTAATTAAAGTTGTGGAAGCGATAATTGGAGTTGTCATATATTTTAATCTTAGCTTAATAAAATATATCGAAAAAATTGGGAGCCGCTTACTCTCCTGTTCATTATCTATTCAAAGCTTTCATAGCTTGCTCTGCATATCTTGCACCTTTGGTAAAACCAAGTGGAACCACAGAGTTAATTCTCTTTAAATCATCTTCAGATAACTTTAATTCAACGGCTTTAACATTTTCTTCAAGATACTTTGATCTTTTTGTACCCGGGATTGGAACAATCCCATCCCACTGATGCAATAACCAGGCTAAAGCTAATTGAACTGTTGTACATTTTTTCTCTGCAGCAATTTTTCCAATTTGTTCAACCAATTTATAATTATGCTCAATATTTTCTTTTTGAAATCGTGGGTGCACACTGCGGTAATCATCATCAGGAATTTCCTGATTAGGTTTGAAGCGTCCAGATAAAAAACCTCGTCCAAGCGGTGAATACGCCACGAAACTAATTTCGAGTTCTTTGCATAAATCCAGAAGTTCTATTTCAGGATCTCTTGTCCATAATGAATATTCTGTTTGAAGTGCAGTGATCCTATGAACTTTATTAGCCCGACGAATAGTTTTAGGTGCGGCTTCAGAAAGTCCTAAAAATCTTACTTTACCTTCTTTAACTAAATCAGACATTGCACCTACCGTCTCTTCAATAGGAACGTTTGGATCAACTCTATGCTGATAATAAAGATCAATCACATTTATATCCAATCTCTTTAAACTTGCTTCACAACACTTTTTAACGTACTCTGGTTTTCCATTAACTCCAAGGAAACTTCCATCCGCACTACGCACATTACCAAATTTGGTTGCAATAATAAATTTATCCCGCATACCTTTAATTGCTTTTCCGACCAGGATTTCATTTTTACCCACGCCATACATATCAGCAGTATCCAGAAAATTTATACCAAGTTCCAACGCACGATGAATTGTCTTAATAGATTCCTCGTCATCACCTTTGCCGTAAAATTCCGACATTCCCATACATCCCAGACCAATAGAGGAAACTTCCAAATCATTTTTACCCAAAATTCTTTTTTGCATTTTACATTCCTTAATAGTTAAGAAGAATTACTTTTATCAAATATATGATTAATCTATTTTATTCTTAACATTAAAATATAACCATTTAAATCTAACGGCCAATTTTGAGGCTCTTATTTTCTATACAAGACCTAACTATTTTTTTAAAAAAAATTTTCAGAAATAGATCTTCAATCGCATTTAAAAAATCTGTGGAATAAAAACGAAATTGAAAATGATTTGATTATCGATGGGTTTTGATTTTATTGGTATGACTAAGCAAAACTAAGTTTGAATAAATCCCAGGTAGTGATCGTCATCAAACTTTTGTGTTATCTTAATCTTTTTCTACGATTCAATTCAATATATTCTTTTCTAAAAAGCCAGTTCATATATAACAATAATAATGTGAGTGGGAAACTCTTATTAAACGATCTTTTTATTATCTGATAAAAACCAGATAACCTTCTCAACAGATCAAGGAATCCTTCCTCTACTTGCAGTGGAGTCATATTCTTTGGGTGATAAAAACACATATTAAAGGAAGAATTATATGCAATATTATTCTTAAGAAAATCAAGTTTGTCTTTCATTAGTATCCTTTCTTCCCTTTCTAATCGTTCATAAATTCTTGAACCCGGAGTTGGAACCAAAATGTTTATCATAGGAAGTGCAATTTTATTATCGATAATAAATTGACTTAACTTTGCAGAAGTATCAACAGTATCATAATCAAGTCCATAGATAAAAAAGGACGCTATTTTTATTCCAGCTTTATGAATATTTTTAATTTTTTGTTGAAACGAATCTGCTATATAATTTTTATTTACGGAATCCAAATTTTGCTGCTCAATAGATTCTATTCCAATAAATAAAACCTTACAGCCTGCTTTTTTTAAAAGGTCTAAAGTTTCCAGATCATCTCCTATATCAACGGTGCACTGTGCACCCCATACAAAATTATAATTTCTTTCAATCATTACTTCGCATAACTTCATAAGATATTTTCGATTATTATAAATATTGGTATCAACAAACGCTATTTTCCTTGTTGATCTATGAAGGTAATCAAGTTCTTCTACCAAATAATTTAATTTTCGCAGAACATATTTTCCTTTGTAGATAGAGGCAATGCAGCAAAAATCACAATTGTTACAACATCCAACACTCAAAAGAACAGGAGTAAAAAAAACTTTTCTGGTATCTAGAACTGTATAATCAAATTTGTAATTCAGATCGGTTTTACAACAGTATTCCTTCTGCAAAATATTTAACTCAACATCTTTTAGTATTGCAGCCATGTCATTAGATCCCGGATTGCCGTGCACAATGGAATCACAATGGCTTTCAATAAAATCCTTACTTATATGTGGTTGAAAGCCCCCAAAAATAACAGTCTTACCTCTTCTCTTAAATTCATCTGCTAATTCAGCTCCTCTAAAAATTTCATACCCCATTGATGAAATACCAATTACCGAAGCATCTGTATCATAATTAACATCATCAAAATATTCGTAGCAAAATTCTTTTTCCCAATCATTAGGGATAATCGCACTTAATGCCGGTAGCGCTAATGAAAGAATATAAAGTTTCTTTCCTTTTAACAGATTACCTGATTGATCTCTGTAGGAAGGCTGAATTAAATATATTTTCTTCTTCATCATATCACCCATTATTATTTGCTCTTAAAGGGATTTCTGTTTTTGTGATGATTCCATTTTCGATGTAAAAGATTTTATCCGCAAGGGCTTTCAATCTTAAATCATGGCTCGCTACTATTACACATTTATTAAATTCATTAGCATAAGAATGTAACAGCATGATAATTTCTTTTCCTTGTTGTGTCTCCAGGCTTGCTGTCGGTTCATCTGCTATCAACAGATCAGCATTGTTTGCAAATGCCCGCGCTATTGCGGTTCTTTGTTTTTCACCATGACTTAGCTCTAATGGAGTTTTATCCGCAAGATGTGATATCCCAACTTTATTAAGTGCTTCGCGAGTTTGTTCCTTTATATTTGACCGGTTTCTTTTAGAGAATCTAAGTACCAATTCTACATTCTCATAAACGGTTAAAGCATCAATTAATAAAAACGACTGAAAAATAAATCCAATTTTTTCTGCTCTTATTAGTTGGAGTTCTGATTGTGAATATTTTTCAATATTTTTTCCAAATAGATCAACTTTTCCCGATGTAGGACAGTTAAATCCTGCAATGATTGTTAGCATTGTAGTTTTACCACTGCCGCTTGGACCAAGTAACAAAAGCAGTTCTCCTTTATTGGCAGAAAAATTAACGTCAGTTAGAGCACCGGTTTTATTGGTATTAGATTCATATACCTTAGATATATTTTTTAGGTCAACAACATTCTGATTATCATTTTCCCTATTCATGAAAACACCTCTAAAGGATATATTTTCCTGATCCTCCTGCAAGAAAATATTGCGCTTAACAAACTGATTATACAAGCAGCTATAGTTATATATATGATGTGCTCGAAATTAATTATGGCTGTAACTTCGGGAGAAATATTTTCGATTAATTTTACAAGCGAAAAGAATAATAAAACACCTAATAATTCAGACAGCAGTGCCAGAACTAATGATTGAAATATTATCAGACTATAAAGAAAACTCTTTGGAGAACCCAGCACTTTCATTACAGCAAAATCTTTTCTTCTTTCAAGTATGTTTACGGAAAGAATTAAACTTAAAATAATAGCAAGCACGACACCTCCAATAACTACAATTGCAAAAAACAGAGGAAGAATTCCTGCTTCCATTTCGGCGATATTATTTTTCAAAAACTTTTGATGTTGATAGATAGAGAATCTGCCGGGAAGTTTATTTTTAATATTTTCTTCTATTGCGGATAAATTGCTTCCCGTATTACAATTTATTATAAAAAAGCTTGCCAGCCCGGGTAACTCAATAATTGATTGAGCATATTCCAGTGTAACAAAAGCATATTGAGTAACAAAAGCATTTGTGCCGCTGCTTATTCCAATAACTTTTAAAGTATCTTCTTTAATTAATATTTCGTCCCCAATTGTGATCTTATATTTTGCCGAAAATGATTTGTCAAGTACAATTTCATTATTGTTGATAACTTCTCTTCCTTGAGTAATCTTTGGTGGTCCTCCTTCCGAACCAGGAACATATCCTGTTAATAAAACTGTAGCATTTGTCCCATACACTTTCACATTAGTCATAAGAAGAAGAACTGAGGTTGCAGACTTTATCATCGTATCAGTTTTAATTACTTCAAGATAGACTGCAGGAAGGAGCGATGTTCCTCTAAGAATATTATTTGAATTTGCCTGCAGTACCCACAAGTCAGCTTTAGTTTTTCTTATATATTCCACAGAACCTTCTGCGACTCCATTATAAACTCCAAGTATGAACATTATTAATACAATGCACAGCGCAATACCGAGAAGCGTTAATATTAGTCTTAATGGCTGAGCAATTAATATTCGAAGTAGGTACATATCACACCCGGTCAATAATATTTACTAATGGAGCTTCCAGAAAAATGATACAAGTACAATTATTAATTTTCACAATTTTTTTCTTTTCTAAATACATATAAAAAATAATATGTTGTTATTCCGGTAATAGGCGCAAGCAGAACTGCTAAAATTATACTTCCAATTACATACTGCAGAAGATTATTTTTAATAAACTCATAACCTGTCCTCGAAGTAGAATGAAACATGACTGCATCTGTATTTACAAATAGTCCACCAAGTAGAAAGCTGCCAACTACAACAAATGGAGTTATCGGCGGTTGGCTGAAGTTAGAAAATGTTAGCGTAATTATTTTGTTTAGTTTAAATAAAAAAGAAAGCATGATAGCTAGAATAGTCTGAAAACCCCATATTGGGATGATCCCTGTAAAAACACCAACACCGACAGATAAAGAAAGTTTTATATTGGTCTCGCTGCTGTTAAATAAATATTCCTTTATCTTCTTCATCATTTCAGACAGGTTGTATTTGTTGTACTTTTTCATGCTATTTATCATTGCTTATCCAAACAAGAATAAAAAACCTCTTCAAAATTATTCCATTTAAACTTGAATGATGTTTGTAATAGTTTTTGGGAAGAATAATTCAAATCAAATCCGGGACGCCAGATTTTAAATAAATATTTTTCTCCATATTTATTTATTATCCAATTAAGCACACCCGGAACCTTATGAAGCATAACTGAAACTAAGGCAAGCAATCTAATTTTAAAATATAAATTACCTGCCCGTTTTAATACACGAATGTACGCCTGAAATGCATCTTCAAATAATATTGGTTCGTCAATACAAATATTGAACACATCACTATTTAAAGTTTGAGATTCCATTAAATAAATGGCAGCATCCGCTACATCTTCAACATGCACAAAACTGAAACTTTTATTTTGAAAACCGCCTGCAATAAGTAATCTGGAAACAGCAGCCTCTCTTAATTTTTTTCCAAAAGGAGTATGTTCGCCGGGACCAAAAATTGCAACGGGTCTGATTACAATAGTATTTATATCTGATTTCCCGGCAATTTCTAGAGCCTCAATCTCACCCCTTAATTTAGTGTAGCCATACGGCTCAATTGCACGTGCTTTTTCCTTTTCAGTAATAACCTTATGCGACTTACCTAAGAGTCCATAAACAGCAGCGCTGCTGCAATACAGTGCTTTTTTAATTCCACATTCTGATAAACAGATCCAAACATTTTTTGTTCCTTCAACATTTATCTCATATAATTTTTCTTTGGTTTGTTTTGAGTCAACCAGCGCTGCAAAGTGGTAAACAGCTTCAACTCCAGTCATTGCATTCCTCAGCGAATTTTTGTCAAGTATATCAATTAGTACAGGTTCAACGTTATTATAATCGTCAAAAATATTATTCGGTCGATGAAATCCAGCTTTAACGCGGTATCCTTTTTCGCTAAGTTTTTTAACAACTTCTCTTCCAACAAAACCAGCAGCACCAGTAACAAGTACGGAACCCTTATTCATGGGTGCCTCGCTTCTTTACGAGGTAATCACCTATAGCAACGCAGTCAATATTGGTGGATAAGAAACAGGATAAAGCATCTTTAGGACTGCAAACGATCGGTTCGTTTTTAATATTAAATGAAGTATTTAATAAGACCGGCAGACCCGTAATATCTTTGAACTCATTTATCAAATTCCAAAACCTTGGATTAGTTTTTAATGACACCGTCTGGACTCTTGCAGTTCCATCAACATGAGTAACAGCAGGAATTATATTATACTTATCTTTTTTTACCGGGACAGTAAACAACATAAACGGAGAATCTTCTAAACCGGTCATATCAAAATATTCATTTGCGTCTTCTTCCAATACTGCAGGAGCAAAAGGTCTAAACGATTCCCTGCGTTTTACTTTCTCGTTAATTTTATCTTTCATACCGGAGTCTCTTGGATCAGCAAGAATACTTCTATTCCCCAATGCTCTTGGTCCAAACTCCATTCTTCCCTGAAACCACCCAACTACTTTTCCCTTTGCAATTTGTGAAGCTGCAGCCTTAGCAATATTAACATACTTCGTTGGGAAAACATCTTTTTTAAATTGATTCAATGTTTCAACAATTTCATCTTTTGTATATCCGGGACCAAAGTAAACATCATCCCATTTAAATTTTTTATGATCTATTTTTCCGTTTGCATTAAAGTATGCATAGAGAGCCGCTCCGGCACTGCACCCTTCGTCGGAAGAAGCGGGTTGAATAAAAATATTTTTAAATAATCCCGAGCGTGCAATTACTCCATTTAAAGTACAATTTAAGGCAACGCCGCCTGCCATTGTAAGATTTGATAGTTGTGTTACAGTCTGAAAATATTTTAGTGTATGCAGTACAGCTTTATTTAATGATTCTTGCAACGCAGCTGCGATATCGGCATGTCTTTCTTCAAATTGACCATTGGCGCCACGTGAATTTCCAAGGTTTTCAATTAGAAATTCTTTTAACCCTGTTTTAGACAGCCAGGGAGTATGGTATTGTCCATTTTCTCCCAAGACAACTAATTGATCAAAAACTTTTCTATACTTGTTAGCATTTCCGTATGATGCCAGCCCCATTACTTTATATTCATCTCCCAGAGTTTTGAATCCAAGGAATACAGTAATGATCAGATACAGTGCTCCCAGCGATGTGGGAAGTAGAGTTGTACCAATTTCACGTATAGTTTTCTCTTTTCCTACAGCGACAAGAGAACTTTCAAGTTCGCCTGTTCCATCGATAGTGAATATTAAGGACTCAGCAAAACCTGAAGGATAGAATGCGCTTGCAGCATGCGCCTCGTGATGACGTACCTGAACAAACTTTTTTGGAATAGCTCCGGTCATTCTTTCAAACTGTCCGATTATTAATTCTCTTTCCATCATTGTACTAAATATTTTAGAATATGATTCTCCAACTTTCTTTTCATCTTCGACAGAAATCAATGGTTTTAATAGTTCTAATCTTTTTTCAATAATCGACTTATCAAATCGGCAATAGTGGGCGACCAAATCAACATCTTTAATATTAATCCCCGCATAATTAAGGCAGTATTTAATAGCATTTTCAGGCAGCAAAGTATTGCCTGTGAGATTAAGCGAATATTTTAAACGCGTGAATCTTTCTTCAGATGCGCATGCAATAACTTTTCCGTCAAGTAGCAACGCAGCAGAAGCATCGTGTCCAAAATAACCCAATGGGAAAAATGAAAATGGCACTTCCCCTTCATAAAAATCAAAAATTGTATTAAAGTCCTGATTGGTCTTTGCAAAAGGGTTTCTGATTCCTTCGCCTAAATGAGAGTCTCTTGTAAAGCCTGAATACCCAAGACAGTACATTATATTCTTCTCCTGTCGGTTTTTGATTTGTGCAACACAATAAAATACCGTTCCGGCTTTAATAGAAGATCGGCAGCAATCAACTGTTTGTTTTTACTTAGCCTCATAAATCGTTTTGATAATTCATCGGAACAGAATCGTCTGGAAATGTTTTCTTCCATTCCAAGAATCTGAACTATTTTCAAACCTGATCTTTTAGCAAGCAGTAACAACTCCTCCATATCTATTAGTTGTTCATGTGGATTTAAGAATTGATCAGCAATCCATACCGGTGACTTGAAAGCATTCATCTGCATTTCATCCGTCTTTGTTTTTCCAATAAGTTCAATTATTGGTAATCCTTGATCCGTTTTTGTTGCAAACTCAGTCGCAAGATCTAAAATATTTTCCGGCTTAGGTTTTACTTCCATAAGCATTTTTAGTAAACGCATATTCAATGAGTGATTATACCTGCCGTGTTTTCCATAAACCCATAAAAACAATTCACCATTATTATCAAGAACATCTTTCAAATTAATCAAAACCTTTTCCATGTTGGCGGTATGGTGCAGTACTCCAAGACAAAGGACAATATCATACCTAACAGTTCCATTTATTGGTTTTAGTAAATTCCACTTATGAAATTTTACATTTGTTAAACCGCTTTTTTTAGCATTAAGTATTGCTTTATCTAATGATGATGAAGAATTATCCAACCCAAGAAATTGAATTTCTTTATATAGGTTAGCAAGTGAAATGGAAGTATTACCCGTTCCGCAGCCTGCATCCAGAACATGAATATTATTATTTATGCTGGATATTTTTTCAATTCTTTGAATAAACCTACGCATAAAAATTAATCCATCATGATCAATTGGTCTATTGCCGGGAAATTGAAATTGTTCATAGAACTCTTTGCTTTTTTGTGTGATATTATTTTCAGACATAAAATTCATTCTTCTTAGAAAATTTATCGGCTATAATAAAATATCTTCTCAAAATACTTTTTACTTTTTCATCTTCTATATCTTCTAATTTAGCTCGTGAGCTTACTACATAAGCCATAAAGAAACCGTCGATTTCTCTTTGAGTAAAATAATTGGGTAATAATTTCAGAGCCTCTTTAAGTCTCTTGCTGGTAAAGGCAAATTCTCTTATAGCTTTCTTCTTCATATTGGTTAATGTTTCAAGACTATAATTATATGGTCCTTCACCCACATCTACGTAATCTCTTGAAACGTCATAACCATTATTTTTAAAGTATCCTAAAGACTGAGCTAATTTATAAAGCTCCGTGCCGGGGAAATAAACAACTGTAAAAAAAGTAGCTCCCAACAGAGAGGATGCTTTGGCATATTCAATTGTTTGATTTAATTCCTCTTCTGTTTCAGTTGGAAACCCGAGCATAAAAAAGCCGCGTGTTATTATCCCTGCTTTGGCAGTATATTCAATTGTCTTAAACACTTTATCGAGGTTCAGGTTTTTTTGAATAAGCTTTTGTAATCTTGGCGATCCCGTTTCAACTGCGATCGATGTAAACTTAGTGCCTGCTTCTTTCATTTTGTCTATTAGTTCTTCATCCACTCTATCACCGCGAATTGCGTTAGGAAATGAAAAAGTTAGTTTCATTTTACTTTGAATAATTAGATCACATATTTTTTTTGCACGCTCTAAATCCAGATTGAAAATATCATCAATAATCTGAAAGTCCGTTATTCCAAAAGTGTTATGTATGTATCTAATTTCCTGCAGTACATTTTCCGGAGATCTTACTCTAAACTTTTTCCCTAGAATGTTATGGCAGTATGCACATCTATAAGGGCAGCCTCTGGTGGTCATGATATTTGCATGAGGTTTAGATATTTTGGAAGTAAAAGTTAAGAACTGATTAGAGAACTGTTCCAGATCTATTACAGAATAATCCGGCATAGGAAGCGAATCTATATCATCAATGTAATTTCGTGGTGAAGTCTTTATCACAGTTCCGTTATTACGAAAAGCTATTCCCTGCACATCCTTCCAATCTTTTTTATCTAATAATCTTCCTATAAAATCATTAAAAGTTGATTCACCTTCTCCAATAACTATACAATCTAAATTCCCTGAACTAAGGGAACCATCAGGATCATCAGTAGGATATGGACCGCCGGCAATTAATATGCAATCTTTATTCCATTCTTTAATTGTTTGTACTGTTTCATCAAAAGCGACTTTACCGATTGACAAACATCTTAAACCAACAACCTGTGGATTGAATTCATTAAGCTGTTCCAATAAAACTTTTTTATCATTTATAGATTGACCGGGCTTAGAGATGAGAGTAAAGATTTTTATGATGACGGCATTTTGGAATCGGTTTTTCAATGAAGATGACAAATACATCAATCCAAGAGAATGTTCGGCGGATGGCCAAACTTCTTCAAGTGAAGTTCGTAAAATATCAATCAACAATATATTCATAATACCTCCACCCAATCGGGGGCTCGAGATAATTTTTGTTCATCTGCATAAAACTTTATCAGCTTTGATTCCTTTCCGTTTTTTTCATTAACAAAACCTGACATTTGATAAAGTGCCCTCATCATTTTATTTCTTCCGGTGTCAGAAAAATCCGCTTCAATAATTTTGAAATCATTCTGATAAGCTTTGCGAACCAAAGTAATTAAAATAGCTTTCTCAATGCCGCGTCCCATTACTCTGCAAGAAATGGCGAGATAGCTAAGTTTCCACAAAGGTTTGTCCGTTTCATAAATTACAACTCCAATAATCCCGTACCACCCGAATCTATCATTAAGCTCAACTACATCTATATTTAAGCTCTCATCTCTTTGATGAAATAAATTCAATAATTCATCTTTATTTAAAATTAAGCCCGTCGTGTTCAACTGATGAGTACGAGTCATAAGTTCAAGAACTCGTGGAATATCATTTTCCTTCATCTGTCTGATATTTAATTTCATACCGCAAGAAATTAAAAATTCTTTGCGGGATTTATAATTCTCTTCAGCTCTTTTCCTTTCAATCTCTGCTTGATAAAGACTCCTTCTTGCTTTAGCCTCCAATGTAATTTCTGAAGGAGAGAAGTCCGGATAATCGGGAAGATATTTTGCGTCTTCGGCTTTAAATGTTAATACTTCTGGAAGCATATAAGAAATCTGTTCTCTTTCAAACTCATCATCATCAATAAAGGCAAGCGTATCAAGTGACAGATTTAATTCGGAAGATATTTTTAAAATATTTTGTGACTTTGGAAGCCAGTTAATTTGAGGAACAAGAAAATAATCTTTAAGGTTATGTTCTTTTAAGATACTTATTGCTAAATCTTCATCTCCACGGCTTGCTATTGAATTAAGAATTCCTCTGTTATCTAATTCTTTAATAACTTCGGAAACTTCGGGTTTAACCTTAACTTTTTCTTCAAGACACACACCGTCCCAAAGAGTATTATCAAGATCCCAGACAAGACATTTTTTAATCAAGCTCATTTAAGATCTTTAATTTTATTTTAAATATTTTTTTGTCGCGAACGAATGTACTTGGCAATAACGGAAATTGATGTAAAATTCTCAGGAAGAAGATCTTCGTCAGGGATTAGAATATGATATTCTTTTTCTATAAAGCAGATAAACGATATTAATCCTGCAGAATCCACAATGCCGGCATCAAAAAGATTATCTTCAAACCCGGGAAGAATTTTATTATTTTTTGACAGACATTCCTTCTGAATATAAGTCAACAAATTTTCTTCAATACCAACGGTTAAATTTATCATACTATTTTTTTTCTGTTGGGAATAAAGTATTAGAACAAGTGATTACAATTGTCATAAAATTGTCACAAATATGTAAAATCTATATCTGTTGACCGTTATATTTTTTGACTGCAACTCTTTTTTACACGGAAATAAAAGACAACCAGCCAGAACCAATAAATAAATAATAATATTATTTCTAACCAGATTATTTTAATACTTGAGTGATTATTTAGAATATAAAAATTTGTTCTGATATTAATAAAACTTAGAATAATAATAGCAGAAGCACCTGCAATAAGAATTGTTTTTACCAGATCGATATATTTTATTGGATTTGTAAACGCAGTATAAAAAAACAGAGACCATCCTAAAGTTAAAGAAGAGATTATACCGTCTTGGTAGGGATATGAAGGTATGTCGAAGTAGATAAATAGTCCGGGAATTTTCAATCCCAAAAAATGAGAGACAGACATTAAAAAGAAATAAATAGCACCTGCCATTAGGGACAATCTTAGAATTCTAGAATTTCTTTCCATATTCATGTACCTCAATAAAATTTTGAAGGTAGCAGAAAAAATTACTTTTCTACGGATATAATACAATTTTATTAAATAGAATTTTCTACTTAATGGAAATAATTTATTTTTTTTATTCTTTCCTTTTTTAAGTACAAATTAATTTATATAAGGTATAAATTTGTCATGAAAATGTAAAAAATGACGGGAAAATTCTTTTGAAGTGAAAAATATGCCTGGGAAAGATGGATTGATCGAATCTGATTACTTGCTGATCAATAATTTAATTTTTTGATTGTCATTTAAATTAATGTTCATAAAACTCTGAAAATTATTTTTACAAGCTAATGTCATTTTGTTCGCCGCAGCAAATTATTTCCAAATCTCACAAAAGATGCTGAAATAAATTCAGCATGACCACTCGAATTCTATTTAACTCTAATAACAACAATAGTAATATCATCATCCTGATGCCTGCCATTCATCCATTGGTCTCCTGCTTTTACAAGTTCATCGATAATTTCATTCGGATTAAATTTTGCTACTTTCGAAAACTGACCTTTAACTCGAGTGTAATCGAACATCTCTTCCTTAGAATTCATCTGTTCAGGTAATCCATCTGTAAGTAATAAAATTGTATCGCCGCTTTTCAATTCTTTTTCAACGAGGTTATAAGATGCGTTTTTCATAGCTCCAAGTGGCATTCCATGAATTATAATTTCTTCTGCTTGATTAGTCTCTTTATTATGATAATAAATTGGAGGCATACCTGCACTTGTAATCTCAAGTTTATTGTTATCAATTTTTAAATAGCTAAATGACATTAATATTCTGCCAAGTTTAATTTCTTTTATTACCCTGCTGCAATGATTCATAAATTCCTGAAGCCCAAGTTTAGCTGAATCAGAAGTAAAAAAACCTTTCATTAATGTTACCATTGTTCCAGCTTGAAGTCCGTGTCCTGTTGCATCGCCAAAAGCAACATTTAGAACACCATTTTCCTGCACAATAAAATCATAATAATCTCCGCCAACTTCCGTTGCTGTTCGCATAAATGCGGCTATTTCAAGATTGGGAAGTTTAGGTAACTCTTTAGGCAGCATAGAAAGCTGAAGCTGTCTTGCTTCCTCAAGCTCTTTTGTTTTTCTTTCATTCTCAATTTCCAATGTTCTCTTCTCTGCTTCAGTGGCTTTAATACGCAATGCTGATTCTCTTATCTTAGCTTTTTGCTCGCGCCTATTAATCTCATATCTTCTTACACCGAATAAAAATCCAAAAAATGCAATGAAGTAAATACCGTATGCAAGATTTGTTTTCCACCATGGCGGTAACACCTGAATAAATAAAGAGGTTCCATCCTCATTCCAAACACCATCGTTGTTTGATCCTATAACCCTAAGTTTATAATCGCCGGGAGATAGATTTGTAAAAGTTATTGTGTGATTATTACCAAGTTGTATCCAATTCTCGTTAAAGCCTTCCAGCTTATATCGATAATGGTTTTCGGAGTTATTAAGAAAGCTTAATGCCGCAAAATCAAGGGTAATGATATTGTCTTTGTATGTTAACAAAATGCTGTCCCGTTCTGAAATTCCTTTTTCAATTATTGGTTTACCTTCTTCGTCATCAGTATTGTATCTAAGATAATTTGTAAAAACAATTGGAGGGAGATAATCATTATCCTTTAAACTGTTAGGATTAAAAATGTTAAATCCATTTGTACCCCCGAAAAGAAGACGGCCGGTTTTGAAATTTTTAGCATAAGCATTTTGATTAAATTCATTTCCCTGTAATCCATCGTTGTAATAATAATTTTTAAATAATTCATTTTTAGGATTGAACATTGAAAGTCCGTTATTTGTGCTGAGCCACAAATTACCTTTATCATCCTCGAGAATTCCATAAACAAAATCATTTGCTAAGCCATCTTTTTCACGATAAGTTTTAAATTTATTTGTATCACGATAATATCTGCACAATCCTTTTGTAGTGCCGAACCACATATCTTCTTTACTATCCTTAAATACTCTAATGATGTTATCATCACCTAAACTGGTTGAATCTTTTGGATCATTTTTTAACTGAGTAAATGTTTGTTTTGATTTATCAAAAACATTTACTCCACCGCCAAACGTTCCGATCCAAAGCCTGCCGGTATTATCCTCAACAATTGACCAAACACTATTTGAACTGATTGAAGAATTATTTTTTTCATCGTGTTGAAATGCAGATATCTTTCCCGTTTTTTTATCAAGTCTATTAAGCCCGCCGCCATAAGTTCCAATCCATATAATCCCTTCATTATCTTCAAGGATAGAATAAACGCGATTATCTGTGAGTGAATTTGGATAAGAAGGATTATTAACATATCGTTTGAAGTTGCCTGTTTTCGGGTCAAAAGAATTCATTCCGCTGCTAAATGTACCAAGCCATAAAACACCCGATCTATCTTCCTCAATCGTTAGTACTGAATTACTAATAAGACTATTTGGATTAGCAGGATTATGAGAATAATTAGTAAATGTTTTTTTTGTGTAATCAAATTTATCTAATCCCCCATTTCGAGTACCAATCCAATAGTTGCCTTCTTTATCTGCAT
>JAVHOU010000107.1:8843-16539 GCA_036170275.1 Ignavibacteriaceae bacterium | reverse complement strand
TTCATTGCTTTGGCTGTCACGCCGGTGGAAATGTTTTTAAGTTTTTAATGGATTACAAAAAAATATCTTTTGTTGAATCTATACAGGAAATTGCTGAACAGCAGGGAATTGAAATTAGTTACGATGATGAAGGCTTTAATGAAAAGCAATCTGAACAGGAAATTCTTTATGATATCAATACTGAAGTTGCTAGATATTTTTCTAATAATCTTTTAAATGATACTGAGGGAGAAATTGCAAGAAATTATTTTCAAAAGAGAAATCTTAAAGTGCAAACAATGCGTTCATTTGGATTAGGATTTGCTCATAACGGTTATGAAAATCTGGTAAACTTTCTTAAAGAAAAAAATATTGATCTTGAAAAAGCACTTCAACTTGGTTTGATTGGACGAAACAATGATGGACGAGTTTATGATAAACTCGCTGGCAGAATAATCTTTCCAATATTTTCTCCAAATGGAAGAGTTGTTGCTTTTGCAGGAAGAAAACTTCGCGAGGATGATTCAGGTGGAAAATATATTAACTCTCCTGAATCCATCATCTATGTTAAAGGAAGAGTTCTTTACGGACTTTCGCACGCTAAAGATGATATTAGAAAAATTGATAAAGCGATTATTGTTGAAGGTTACATGGATTTGATTTCACTTTATCAGGCTGGAGTGAAAAATGTTGTTGCTGTTTCTGGTACAGCGTTAACTGATGATCAGGTACAATTACTTTCGCGTTATACAAAAAATGTTGTTCTGCTGTTTGATGCTGATACGGCGGGCATAAAAGCATCTATGCGAAGTATAGAAATTTTACTTAAGAGAGATTTTGATGTTAAGATTTCAACTCTGCCAAAGGGCGAAGATCCCGATTCTTATGTTACAAAGTTTGGCAAAGAAGCTTTTGATGAAATTATAAAAAAAGCTGAAAATTTTCTTGAGTATCAAACAGCATACTATGAAACGCAGGGTATGTTTGATGATCCTACAACAATGGCAGAAGCAATCCGCGATCTTGTAAAACCAATTGCTTTGGTTGACGATGAATTGAAAAGAAGTCTTCTGATAAGAAACATTGGAAGACGATTTAATCTTAGAGAAAAACTTTTAGAAGCAGAGTTAGTTAAAGCACTAACATTTCAGAAAAAACAAAACAGATTACAATCTCAAAGAATTTTTAAGAAGGAAGAAGCGCAACAAGAAAACTTAATTCCTACCGAGAAGAAAACTATTCCTCCGCCCTTTTATAATACCGAGCGAGAACTTTTAAGGCTATTGTTTGAAAACAATGAAGAGGTTATTGGACTGATAACTTATAACATACACGAAGAAGATATTCTTGTTGATATCCATAGAAAGATTTTTGAAAAAGTTTACTTTGAATATGAAAATCGCGGCAGCTTAAATCCCGCTGATTTAATTTCATTGTTTGATGATGATATGCAATCATACTTGCGAGAACTAACGATAGAAAAATATTCACTCAGTAATAACTGGGAAGATTTAAATCCTTCCATTACTCCTGAAATGATAAGCAAAAAGTATACAATTGATTTAATAGTTAAGTACAAACAAATGCACATTGATTTACAAATAGCAGCTAACGTTAATGCACAAGAAAATGTTGACAGCGAAGAAAGATTACTTGAGTTGATGAAAGAAAAACACGAATTAGAGCGACAAAAGAAAATAGTGCGTGAAGAACTTGAGAAATTGTAGAAATGCATAATAAAAGCTCTGTGCTAAAATTGTGGCTGTCACTTCGACCGAAGGGAGAAGTCTGATAATCGTACAGATTTCTCAGTCGGGGACTCCTTCGAAATGACACCTGCGTAGTTTTCGCATGAAGTTGAATGTGAAAAACCTAATCATAAAAATGGCAAATTTCTTACATTAAAAAATCTTAATGCAAAAAGCAAAAAAAATATTAAAAGAAATATTTGGTTACGATACGTTTCGTCCGCTTCAACAGGAAATAATTGAAAACATTGTAAACAAAAAAGATTGCCTTGTGGTAATGCCAACGGGTGGCGGGAAATCTTTGTGCTATCAAATTCCCGCTTTAATGTTTGATGGTTTGACGATCGTCATTTCACCATTGATTTCATTGATGAAAGATCAAGTTGAACAATTAAGACAGCTTGGTGTTGATACAGCTTTGTTAAACAGTTCATTATCACGAAAAGATTACAATTTAAATTTTGCAAATGTAAAATCTGGTAAAGCAAAATTTTTATACCTTGCACCGGAATCTCTGCAGAAAGAAGATATTGAGGGATTACTTAAAAGTGTTCCCGTCGATTGCATTACTGTTGATGAAGCTCATTGCATCTCGGAATGGGGACATGATTTTAGAAAAGATTACAGGCAACTGGGTAATTTCAAAAATAGTTTTCCATCTGCAGTTTGTATTGGATTAACCGCAACGGCAACTCCGCGTGTGCAGGATGATATTATGATTAACTTAAAAATGAATCAACCTAAAAAATTCATTGCAAGTTTTAACAGGCAAAATTTATTTTTGCAGGTGCTTCCTAAACGTGAACCATTTCAGCAAGCAATTGATTTTCTTAACGAACATAAAAATCAATCAGGAATAATTTATTGTTTCTCCCGTAAGCAGGTTGATAGCCTTCATGAAAACTTATCCGAGCTTGGATATTCAACAAAACCTTATCACGCAGGCTTGTCCGATATAGATAGAAATACAAATCAGGATCTATTTATTAAAGATGAAGTTCAAATCATCATTGCAACAATAGCATTTGGAATGGGAATAAATAAATCCAATGTGCGTTTTGTGCTTCATTACGATCTTCCCAAAAATCTCGAATCATATTACCAGGAAATTGGAAGATCAGGTCGCGATGGCGTGCGCTCGGATTGTCTTTTGCTTTTTAGTTATGCAGATATTTCCAAGATAAATTATTTTATCGATCAGAAAGAAGATGAACGTGAAAGACTTTCTGCAAAAATCCACCTTGAGGCAATGATTAAATATGCAGAAACAGAAATTTGTAGAAGGCATCCGCTTATAAATTATTTTGGTGAAGTTTATAAGATAGATGATTGCGGCATGTGTGATAATTGCACTGCAGAGGAAACCGATAATAATAATGTTGATGTTACAATTTATGCGCAGAAACTTTTATCAACTTTAAAACGTACAGGTGAAGTTTTTGGTTTAAATTATATTATAGATGTTTTATTGGGAAACGATACTGATAGAATTCTTAGTAACAATCATCATAAACTTAGCGTGTTTGGTGTTGGTAAAGAGCTAAGTAAAAAACAATGGCAGATTCTCGCTCACCAATTTATTAGAAAAGAAATAGTTGTACGGGATAACGAGTTTGGGAGTTTAAAGCTATCACAAACCGCTTCGGATGTTTTGTTCAATAACAAAAAAGTTTTTGGTGTGATTAAAGAACCTGAACAGAGAAAAAGAAAACTAAAGTCAATTGGAATTGAATATGATCAAAAGCTATTTGAATTGCTGCGAGTAAAAAGAAAACAAATTGCTGATCAAAAAAATATACCGCCGTTTGTTATTTTTGCTGATAGCTCGCTTATCCAAATGGCAACTGATTATCCGCAAACTAAAAACGAATTATTAAGAATTAGTGGTGTTGGTGTTAAGAAGTTGGAAAGTTATGGAAACATCTTCTTAACCATCATTAAAAACTATGTTAAGAGTAATGGTGTTAATGTAAAGAGCACTAAACCAATTGCACGATTAAAAAAATCTTTAATGGAAGAACCACGACATAGAGTTGTAGCAAAAGCTTATAACGATGGAAGTTCAATTACTGATTTGGCAACAGAATATAATGTTCAGGAACAAACTATTATTAACCATCTTGCACGATTTACGAACGAAGGCAATAAAGTTAAAATCGATGGTTTACTGGAAAGATTAACGATTGATAAATACAAACAGAAAAAAGTTTTTGATGATTTTGATGAAAATGGAACACTGCCTTTAAAACCAGTTTTTGAAAAATTTAACAGTGAAATTTCTTATAATGATCTTCAAATATTAAGACTTATTTATCTTAACAAGCATAAAAAATAAATTAGGATTAACGTAGCACAGACTTCAGTCTGTGCCTTTAAAATTACAATATGAATTACCGCCAGGCAAAAAACGGAAAACTAATGATAGAAATTCTGCCAGATAAATGTGATTTCTGCGGTTGCTGTGTTGGCGTTTGTCCCGAAGATGCAATTGAGCTTAAAGAAGCAGAGATTTTTATAATTGATGAACGCTGTACAAATTGTTCAAAGTGTGTGTGGTCTTGCCCGATCGAAGTAATAAAATTTAACAAGGAAGGTGTACTTGCAAAATAAGTCTTCAGTCCACCGTCTTCAGTCTTCAATTCGGAAAATTTGGAGAGTATCATAATGAGTACTTTTAGAGATTTGAAAGTATATCAAAAAGCTTTTAAGCTTGCAATGGATATATTTAATTTAACAAAATCTTTTCCTGAAGAAGAGAAGTATGGACTAACTTCACAGATCAGAAGATCATCAAGAAGTGTTTGCTCATCAATTGGAGAAGCATACAGAAAAAGAAAATATCCTGCACATTTTGTTTCTAAAATAACAGACGCAGATATGGAAAATTCAGAAACTCAAGTGTGGTTAGATTTTTCATTGAGTTGTAAATACATAAACAAACAGGTCTATTTGGAGTATAAAGAAAGATCAGAAGAAATAGGTAAGATGTTAAACCACATGATTGAAAATCCGGGGAAATATGAGTAACACCTATACCATTGTTTTAAATTGCGGACTGCCCACTGAAGACTGTGGACTTGTCAATCAAAAGCGAAGATTAGAAATTGATGAAAACTGAATATGACATAATAGTAGTAGGTGCTGGACCGGCAGGAAGTATGGCTGCGCGGTTTGCTGCTGAACAAGGCGTTTCTGTTTTGATGCTTGAGAAAGATCGTGATGTTGGTTATCCTGTTAGATGCGGTGAGGCAATCAGCAAAGCTGGAGTAGAAGAGTTTATTCCGAGTGATGATAAATGGATTGCCGCAAAGATTAGTAAGTTTTCTTTCAACGCTCCTGATTCCAGCGAAGTTATTGTTGATTTTGGAGATGCCGGCTATGTTCTTGAGCGAAGGATTTTCGATTATGAACTTGCAAGAACTGCCGCAGAAGCTGGAGCAGAAATTTTAACTCGTGCTTATGTTAATGGTTTGTTGTTTAATGATGGAAAGGTAAACGGAGTAAAGTACGAATATCACGGCGAGCAGAAAGAAGTTAAAGCTAAAGTTGTAATCGCTGCTGATGGAGTTGAATCGCGTGTTGGACGCTGGGCTGGATTAAAAACACACATTGATTTCCGAGATATGGAAAGTGCAGTGCAAATTACTGCAGCCAACATTCCGGTTGATCAGAACACGCTATACTTTTACTTTGGAAAAGATGTTGCACCAAACGGATACTTCTGGGTTTTTCCTAAAGGACACAATAAAGCAAACATCGGGCTTGGTGTTAGTGGATTAATCGGAAAGAAAAAATCTGCACAATCTTTTCTAAATGATTTTATGAGCAAACATTATCCAGATGCACCTGTGCTTACAAAAATTGCAGGCGGAGTGCCTTGTTCAATAACGCTTGATAAAATTTCTGGTCCCGGAATTATGCTTGTTGGTGATGCAGCACGACAAGTTAATCCGCTTAGCGGCGGCGGAATTGCAAGCGGAATGATTGGCGGAAAGATTGCAGGCACAATTGCAGGTGAAGCAGTTAAGCAAAACAAACTTGATTATATCTTAACTTATGATAAAGCCTGGCAGGATAGACTCGGTAAACGCCACGAAACTTTTAACAGAATTAAAGAAGGTATTTACAATTTTTCTGATGATAAGTTTAACAGCATTGCACATTCAATTCTAAAAATTCCTATTGAAAAAAGAACACTTGGCAAAGTGTTTACAACTGCGCTAATTAACAATCCATCTTTGCTTGTTGATATTGCAAAGGTGTTTGTAGTATAGTTTAATGATGCGCTGATTATTATGAATGATTAAGATACTTTATGATCAGTCAAAATAATAACAATCGGCGCACTTATTGCTTACTTAAAACTCTGCGCTTATTCCAATTGATGGAAGAATACCGATTGAGGATGATTCATCAGTTCGCATTTCGCGTCTGTCCCAGCGTATTCCACTTTGATTTTTGTGATTGTAGATGTTTTGAATATCGAGATATGTTATCAAAGTCCAACCGGAAAAGTACCAGCGTTTATCAACTCTTACATCCAAACTGTGTGCGGATTTTATTCTTCTTGTATTATAATCAATAATGTTCTGTGTCCCATCAGAGCTAAACGGAGTGTAAGGTTTACCACTTGCAAATCTGAACTTAGAACTAACTTCCCAGAATTCATTAAACTTATAACCACCGGATAAATTTATAATCCAATTCTGATCATAGCTTCCTGTGCGTTCAATTCCATCTAACGAAGTATAATCTGATTTGCTGTAGGTGAAACTGAAAATTCCGTAGTAAGGAATATCGGATAATTTTTTCTGGATTGATAACTCAACGCCGCGGGCTTTGCCAAATCCTGCATCAACCAGAGGCTCTAATCCAAAAGAAGAAAAATTATCATCGCTGCCGGCAAAACCCGCTCCTGTATTTGCCAGAACAAGATATGGTCTGATAGTGCTAGTTGGATAGTTATTATAATCTTTATAGAAAGCTTCTACCTTTAACAAAGCATCGGCAGAAATTCGCTGATCAAATCCCAAAACAAATTGGTTAACCTTTATCATTTTTAAATCTCTGTTACTTTCAAATGCTTCTAACCAAATGTAAGAGGGTGATTGGTGATAAATTCCCGTACTAAAATTTATATTTGTTAAATCTGTCAGCGCATAAGAGATAGAAAATCTTGGACTGAAATAAACTTTTTTATTCAGTGCAGTAAAAATATCTGAACGCACACCAAGGTTTGCAGTCAGTCTATTAAACAACAAAGAATTGTAGTTTGTATAAATACCAAACTTTGTATAGTTGTTCCGGGTATTTAGAGAAGTAATCGGAAGTGTATCACCAAAAGTTGTTACAAAGTTTGGAAACAAAATATCATAATCTGCTTCGATAAGTTTTGCGGTTCCACCAAGATTTATTTCAGAAGTTTTAGAAAGTTTGAAAACTAAATCGGCACGCAAAGAATTTTCTTCCTCTTTAGATTTATTGGTAAAGATTGGTTTTAAAAGTAAATCCTGTTGCCTGCTATCGTAATCAACATAATTGCGGCTTAAGGCAATATTTAAAAAGCCATCGGTAAACAAGTGTCTGTAAGTAAACCCTGCAACATACTGAACCTGATCTGTTCCCAGAATTCTTGAGTTATCAAATCGCTGGTCTTCGGTATCATTAAAAAACTTAACGTTATCAAACGCACTTATAAATAAAAAGCTAAACGCATCTTGTGCGTGAGAATTAAAATCTGCCTTTAATAAAACATCATAGTACTCGGGAACAAAAGCAAAATTTGCAGCTTTAAAAATAAAATCAAGATAACTTCTTCTTGCAGAAAAAACAAAATTTGATTTATTTGTAATTGGTCCCTCTAAGTTTAATCCAAATTGCGAAGCGGAAATTGTTGCCTTTCCACCAAATCTATCTTCTCTCCCATCTCTAAGATTAATATCAAGTACAGATGAAAGTTTATCACCATA
>JAVHOU010000107.1:5975-8743 GCA_036170275.1 Ignavibacteriaceae bacterium | reverse complement strand
AGTTCAAAATTTATTTCTGCAGGTTTACCCGTTTGAATTACAACATCAGTTTTAGTTTGTGGATTGTATCCTATAACAGAGGCTCGAATCTGATATGTACTGACTGGAAGACTGTTTATTTTATAATAACCTTCTTCGTTTGTTGCTGCTCCATAATTAGTTCCGATAACAATTACATTTGCAAATGGAATTGGCTGTTTAGTAATAAAATCATAAACTCTACCATAAACATCGCCGGATGGTGTTTGTGCAAATAATGAATTAGATAAAAGTATTAACAGAGTAAAGAATAATTTTTTCATTTTATTAAAGTTTTTAATTGAAAATTGTTTATATGAATAAGTTAAAACACGAAAAATATAAGAAAGTTCCTTTTATCATTAACTTAAAAAGTTTTATACCAAAATCTATTTCGTTATATTTTTAATGAAATGATTTTATTTTTGATTCAATGACAAGAAAAAAGATTAATACCTCGTCAAAAGTTACAGATAAGAACGCAAAAGATTTATTATACAGTGGATCAGTTGAAAAAATATTGATTACCACACCGCAAAATTCTATCCTCTGCGATGTTGCTTCGGCATTTGATGATCAATTTCACTGGTCTCAAAAATTTTCTGATAATAAAATCGAGTCTTTTTATTCTCCCTGTATTGAGAAAGTTACCGGATATAAGCCGGAAGAAATTGTTCAAATGAATATGTTTGGCAGAGAACTTATTCTGGGAGAAGATTTTCCTTATGTAAAAAAAGAAATGAGTCGTCTTGAAAATGGGAATACAAATAGTGTAGAACTGGTTTACAGAATTACTCATAAAGACGGGCATGTAATTTGGCTTAAAGAACAAATTAAATCAGATACTGACAAAGATGGATCAAGAATCATTAAGGGTTTGGTAATTGATGTAACAGAATTTTTAACAAAGGAAGAACATCTTTTTAAGGATATTGAAGAATTAAAAAATAAAATTGCTGCCAGAGATAACTTTCTCTCTATTCTTTCTCACGATCTTCGGGCACCATTTTCCAGCATACTTGGATTTACAGAAATACTTTTAAGTGATGCAGTACTTACAGAAAACGAAAAGACAGAATATCTTAATTATATAAATGACTCTTCCAATAACCAGCTTCGTTTAGTTAATTATTTGTTGGACTGGTCCAATCTTCAAACAGGAAGACTGCATATTGAAAAGCACAGGGTGCAGGCACAAAGTTTAGTTTTTAATTGTATCTCGGCACTTACCGGCAATGCAATGAGGAAGAATATCGATATCAAGGTTAATGTACCCGAATCAATTTTTATTGAAGTTGATGAAAGATTAATGATTCAGGTTATAACAAACCTTGTTAGTAATGCGATAAAATTTTCGAACGATGGAAAAACAATTCACATTTCTGCCGATCGATTTAATAGCGAACTTGTTGAGTTTGTAATTCGTGATGAAGGTATCGGAATTCCAGAAAATTATCATTCCAGAATATTTAATTTCGATAAAATGTTTTCCACAAGAGGAACAAGAGGTGAAAGAGGCACTGGTTTAGGTTTGTCCCTAGTTAAGGAAATTATCGAGAGGCATAAAGGACAGATTTGGTTTTATTCAAAAGAAAGATCCGGTAGTGAATTCCATTTTACTGTTTCAAGTTCAGAGAACACAATATTACTTGTTGAGAACAACAAAGAAGATTATTCCAGATTTGAAAAATTAATTTTGGAAAATTATCCTGAGTTTAAATTCTTAGGAACAGATAACGGATTTGAGGCAATAAATATAGTATTAAAACAGCATCCGTCTCTTATTATCTCTTCGCACGATCTTCCATTAATGAATGGTGTGCAATTTGTAAAATCAATTCTTCGAGGCGATAAAAGATTTTATGCTCCAATAATTGCATTAGTTGAATCACCCGATGACTCATTAATAAAATCTTATCATGAAATAGGTATCAGATCTATTCTTTATAAACCTGTTGATCTAAGATTGTTTAACAGAGAAATAACTTTAGCACTTAATTAAATTATTCAAAAGCCTTATTAATTCAATTTGAAGTTGAGTTTAACTATTTTTCATTTGTTTAATAAAAATTCTCGGAGGAGATAGTGAATCTTGCTGTTGTTGGAACCGGTTATGTTGGTCTTGTCTCTGGTACATGCCTTGCAGAAACAGGGAGTAATGTTATCTGTGTAGACATCGATAAAAACAAAGTTGAACAAATGCAAACCGGACAAATACCAATTTATGAACCGGGGCTTGAAGTTTTATTTTTAAGAAACATTGTAAAAAAAAGATTATCATTCACAACAGATTTACAGGAGGCTGTTCGTAAATCAGATGTGATATTTTTATGTTTACCTACTCCACAAGGCGGAGATGGTGCGGCTGATCTTAAATATGTTCTAAAAGTTGCGGATGATCTTGGTCTTTTGTTTCGGGATGAACCTGGAATTGGTTTTAAAGTTATAGTTGATAAAAGTACCGTTCCCGTTGGAACAAGTGATAGAGTTCGCAGTGCCATAAGAAAACACGCACCAAATTTTGATTTTGATGTTTGTTCTAATCCTGAATTTTTGCGCGAAGGAATTGCTGTTGAAGATTTTATGAAACCGGAAAGAGTTATAATTGGAACAAGCAATGAAAAAACTAAAAAAGTAATGGAGCAGCTTTACGAACCATTTGTGCGAACCGGAAATCCCGTTTACTTTATGGATGAAAAATCTGCTGAGATGACAAAATACGCTGCAAATTCTTTTATCGCTACAAAAAT
>JAVHOU010000107.1:0-5875 GCA_036170275.1 Ignavibacteriaceae bacterium | reverse complement strand
TAAAGAAGATCTTAAAGGGAAACATTTTGCAATGTGGGGATTAGCTTTCAAACCAAACACAGATGATGTTCGCGAAGCACCTGCACACTATCTTATAAAACTTTTATTAGATGCCGGCGCAACAGTTAAAGCTTATGATCCCGAAGCAAATCAAAGTACAAAAGCTGTACTTGGTAATGTTATTCAGTATTCAGAAAGATCTGATGAAACATTAAAAGATGCCGATGCGTTAATTGTGGTTACTGAGTGGAAGGAATTCCGTAATCCGGATTTTGATATAATTAAGAAATCGTTAAAAGCTCCTGTTATATTTGATGGAAGAAATCTTTATGACCTGGAGAAAATGAATGATCTGAAGTTTACTTATTATTCAGTGGGCAGGACAGATATAGTTAATTAAAATTATTAGTGAAGTGAAACATTTATGATTCACTCCTCTTATGGTTTGAACTAAAAAACTTAAATATTTTTATTAAATGTTAAATCAATCTGAAATTTCATCTCTTTCAAAAGGCGATCCAATCGATCATTTCCTTCTTATAAAAAAATGTGAAATTAGATTAACCAAAGCTGGAAAAGAATTTCTTTCGTTGGAACTTGGTGACAAATCAATTTCATTGGCAGCAAATCTTTGGGATGATGTTTCAGGATTCAAATCAATAAAAAATTCTTTAGCTGTTGGTGATGTTGTTAAAATTACAGGTTCGATGGAAGAGTATCAGGGAAATCCACAAATAAAAATTGAATCAATCAGATTAACAAAACAAAGTGATGATGTAGCACCAAAAGATTTTCTTCCCAAATCTTTACGCGATCTTAATCTGATGAAAAAAGAATTTACGGAAAGACTAAAAAAGATTTATAATTCTGATCTGAATTCTTTAATGAAAAATATTTTTACAGAGGAAAGATTTGAAAAATATACTTCTGTTCCTGCTGGTAAAATGTGGCATCACGGTTACATAAGTGGATTGATTGAGCACACTTTGGAAATTATTAGAATATGTGATTTGATGTGCGACATTCACCCACAAATTAATCGTGATCTTTTAGTTTGCGGTGCAATGCTTCACGATTTTGGCAAGATTGAAGAATTATCTTTTGAACCAGTTTTTGAATATACGGATAAAGGTAAATTGCTCGGGCATATTGTAATTGCAGCAATGATCGTTAATGATGAGATAAATAAAATATCTGACTTTCCTGAAAACTTAAAAAATAATCTTTTACATTTAATTCTTAGTCATCAGGGAAAATTAGAGTATGCATCCCCGGTTGTTCCAAAAACTTTAGAAGCAATTACTTTATATCAGGCAGATGAATTAAGCGCAAAAGTGAACGCATATAAAAATGTTATTGCAAATGAAATTAAACCCGGATCGAACTGGACAAAGTTTATTTCTCTTGCCGGTACCGACGTACATTCACACGGTTTACAAAACAAATCAGATGAAAATAAAAAAACATTATTCGATTAATTTTAATAATCAGAAGGAGTACAAATGAAAAAAATTATAAAACTTACATTCATTCTGTTGCTTGCATTTTGGGGAGTTAATATTTCATTCGCTCAAACTGTGGATGACTTATTAAAACAGGGAGATAAATATGCTGCTGAATTTCAAAATCAAAATGCTTTGGATACATATCTTAAAGCCGATAAGTTATCTCCAAACAACTGGGAAGTTTACTGGAGGTTAAGTCGGGTATATGTTTATAAAGCTGAAAAAATGCCCAATACTAATGGTGACCAAGAGGATGAACAACTAGCAGTTTATCAAAAAGCATATGACTATGCGGATAAAGCTGTTAAACTTGCACCGGATAAAGCTGTAACTTTTGTAAGAAGAGCCATCGCTAATGGAAAGATTGCTTTATTTAAAGGAGTTTTTTCTGTTGCAGGTGTTGTAAATTCTGTAAAGTCTGATTGCGAGAAAGCAATTGGTTTAGGAAACGGGGGTAGCTATGTGCAAGCCTTAGCGCATTATATATTAGCTAGAACAAATGCTAAAGTAAGCGAAAAATGGGCGCCTGCCAGAGCAGTGCTTGGTCTTGGCTGGGCAGACATAGATGTAGCAATTAACGAATATAATATTGCCATAAAACTCTATCCAAATTTCAGAATGTTTTACCTTGATTTAGCCAAAGCATATATAAGGCAAGATGAATATTCAAAAGCTAAAGAAAATTTGAATAATGTAATTTCAAGTCCTAAAAGAGATGAAAATGATGATGGAGTTTTATCGGAAGCAAAAAAACTTTACGAAGAAATTAAAAACGAGTAACTATCCTTACCCATTCCCTCTCCTTATCAAGGAGAGGGATTTAGGGGAAAGGTTTTTTAATAATACTACTATGACTTTCAATCAAACATTTCTTAACAAACTTTCCGAATCAAAAAAAATTGTTTTCTTTACTGGTGCTGGAATATCTGCTGAATCAGGTATTCCAACTTTTCGCGGTAAAGATGGCATCTGGAATAAACTTAAACCAGAGGAACTTGCAAACTTTAATGCGTTTATGCGCAATCCCGAAATGGTTTGGGAATGGTACAACCATCGTAAAAAAATTGTACACGAAGCAAAACCTAACGCTGGACATTTTGCAATTGCAGAGATGCAGGATTTGTTTGATGAAGTTATAGTTGTAACTCAAAATATTGATAACCTTCATCGTCGTGCCGGAAGTAAAAACATTGTTGAACTACATGGAAATATCGAAAGGAATTTTTGCATTAATTGTAAAACATTTTATAATGAGGAACTAGATTTTTCAAATGGAGTTCCTAAATGTAAATGCGGTGGATTGATTCGCCCAGATGTAGTTTGGTTTGGCGAATTTCTTCCTGAAGACCAATTTGAGGGCGGAGAAAAAGCTGCGGTTTCAAGTGATATATTTTTTGTTGTGGGTACTTCTGCTGTTGTTTATCCTGCGGCAGGATTAGTTCATTCAGCAAAGCGTGCAGGTTCGTACATTGTAGAAGTTAATATTGAGGAAACAGAAATTTCTTCTATGTGTGATGAATCTTTTTTTGGTGAAGCAGGTAATATACTTCCTGAAATTGTTAAAGAAATTAAAAGAATCAGAAAGAAATAATTTTACTGATTTTTCTTTGGTACAATTAAGCTTAGTACTGCAGTAAACACCGCGGCTCCAACTATTGACCATATTATCGGATAATTAATACCGCGAATTTCAAATGACCAGAAATCCGGGAAATGAAATTCACGGGCAAGTATAGTTCCAATGTAAGCGCCAATAAATCCAACAACAATTGAAATAATACATCCGCCACGCTTAAATCCCACAAGAGATCTGCCAATTCCGCCTGTGATACCTGCGATAAGGAGTAAAAGTATAATTTCAAACATTTTGTCCTCGTTGTTTTTTTATCCGATTACAAAATAGGTTTTATTCTGATTAAATTCTTGTAATATTTAAATTAGAATTATTATCAGAAATATTTGGTTATTATTTAACTAAAATAAAGGACAGGATTTGAATCGCAGAAAATTTTTAAGAAATATTTCATTCGCATCTGCAGGCTTTTTATTCGTTAGTGAAAAGATACATGCAAAGCAGCCGCCTGTTTTGCCTAATTTTAAACCTGATCCAGCAAAATGGAAAGATGATGAAATTAATATTGCTTGGATTGGTCACTCAACAGTTTTAATAAATTTTTATGGTACAATAATTTTAACCGATCCTGTTTTATTTGAAAGAATTGGTGTGAGTATATTTGGAATGACATTTGGTTCAAGTAGATTTACTCATCCCGCTTTAACTGTGGATGAAATTCCCAAACCAGATATTATTTTACTTTCTCACGCACATATGGATCACATGGATTATGAAACTCTTTCTGCAATTGTGGATAATTATCCTAATCAAATAGATTGTATAACTGCTTACAACACTGCTGATGTTATTGCTGAACTTGAATGGAAATCGTTGCAGGAAATTGATTGGAATGGAGAATTAGAAATATTAGGAATAAAATTTAAAGCACTCGAAGTAAAACATTTTGGTTGGAGATATCCGTGGGAAAAGGATCGCTCTAAAGGTTTTATGAGCGATGGAAGAAGTTATAATGCAGTTATACTCGAAAAGAATGGAAAGAAAATTTTATTCGGTGGTGATACAGCCTATCAGGAATTATTTAAGTCACTAAAAAATGAAAACATAGAAATAGCAATAATGCCGATTGGTGCTTATCAACCGTGGAGAAAAAACCATTGCAATCCGGAAGAAGCCTTAATGATGGCTGCTGATCACATTGGAGCAAAATATTTTATTCCAATCCATACTAAAACTTTTAAACAAGGGACTGAACCAATTGATGAACCGTTAACCTGGTTAAGCAATTCGGTAATAAACTTTAATATTAAACTTGTCTTAGATGATATTGGAAAAACGTTTACTCTCAAATCTATTTAATATCTTTGCTTAGTATTTTTCAAATTATTCATTTAAAAAATTATTATGCAAAATACTTTATGAACAGATTAGAAAAAGGTTTTATCCAGATATACACCGGCAACGGTAAAGGAAAATCAACGGCAGCTATCGGACAAGCGGTGCGAGCCGCTGGCTATGGACTTAAAACTTACATCGCACAGTTTATGAAAGAATATCCATACAACGAATTAAAAAGTTTAGAACTTTTAAGTGAATGGATTACAATAGAACAATTTGCCGGAGATGATTTTGTTTATAGAAAAGAGATGCCAAACAAAGTTGAGATGGATAAAGCAAGACGCGGACTTGAAACAGCAAAAGCCAAAATGCTTAGCGGCAAATATGATTTAATAATTCTTGATGAAATTTTGGTTTCAATTCATTTTGGTTTGTTTAACGATGAAGAGGTGATGACGTTTATGAAAATGAAACCTGAAAATGTTGAATTGATTTTAACTGGCAGATATTGTCCCGATAAAATATTAGAAGCCGCTGATCTTGTTACAGAAATGAAAGTTATAAAACATTATTATCAAGAAGGCGTTTTATCACGGAAGGGAATTGAATCCTGACTACACTTTATTTTTATAATATTGAAGATTTAGTTTTTTGTTTTGGAACTTTTTTCTGCAAAAATGAATTGTTAGTTTAGATTAAGGTTATTGGAATAACTTGTTATGAATGAAATAAAACAATCTCATTTCCTTGGGTTTTACAACTCTCTTATTGATGGAGATAAGGATAAATGTATACATCTCGTTCAAACTTTAATTGAAGATGGTGTTGATCTCAAAAATATTTATGTGGAATTATTTCAAGCATCTTTATACAGGATTGGGAAACAATGGGATCATAACAAGATATCCATTCCCGAAGAACATATGGCGACTCAAATTATTGAATCACTTATAAGTCGTTTTGCTCCTATTGGAAAAACTGAATCAAATAAAAAAGTTGTAGTAACCTGTATTGATAAAGAGTATCATGAAATTGGGGCTAAAATGGTTGCTAACATTTTTGAACTCAAAGGATGGAAAGCTTATTATCTTGGGGCATCTGTTCCTACAAAGGAAATAATAAAATTTGTAAAGCAAGTTGATCCCAAAATTATTGCGCTTTCGTGGAGTTTGTATCTAAACCTCGGAAGATTTTTAGAAGTTGTAGATCATCTTACAAGATTTTTTCCAACAAAGAAAATACTTATCGGTGGGCAAGCACTAAGTGAAGACTCAAACATTTTAAAAAAGTATAAGAATGTAGAGTATATAGATTCGCTGAACTCTTTAGAATCTTATCTAAAAGAAGAAAGAGTGTGAAATTGAATGATTTTTTTACTTGGTCATTTCGAAGAAGCCTGCCTGTCGAGTGTGTTGCACAACTCTGAAAGGGTCATTTCGAAGAAGTCTTCGACTGAGAA
>JAVHOU010000106.1:12141-16564 GCA_036170275.1 Ignavibacteriaceae bacterium | reverse complement strand
CCGATCCATACATTGGCTCTGATGATATATATAAAGAAAATTATGCTATTGGTGATGTAAAACCAGGAACTTATACAATCACTGCTTTAAACGGCGCTTACAGAAGAATAGTAACCGTTGGTGCGGGACAAGTAGTAAATGCTGATGCAGCAACTAATGTTGAAGAAATTAATTTGGACGTAGATAATTTTATCCTTTCTCAAAATTATCCGAATCCATTTAATCCGAGTACGGTTATTAATTTTCAGATCCCTCAGAGAAGTTTTGTTCAACTTAAAGTTTATGATTTACTTGGAAAGGAAGTTGCTGTGTTAGTTGATGAAGAAAGAAATGAGGGGAGCTATAATGAAGTTTTTAACGGATTCAATTTACCTTCTGGATTTTATATTTATTCATTGATTGCTCATCCATATGATGGGACGAAGGAATTTAGAGAATCAAAGAAGATGATGCTGATCAAATAAATTTACTTACATAAATTATTTTGCTGTCTTAGACGGATAAGAGAAAGATGATTTGTGATCAATTTTAAAGTTGATGATAAAAAATTATAGTAACTTCTATTAAGTAATTAAATCTTTTATGTATTCTCTTAGTCGCATTAATTTAATCAGCATAATAATATTATCCAGGAATTAAGGATTATGTCATTTCCATATATCAAAAATATTTTCATTTTAAGTTTTTTCATAAGCACTTTTCTATGTGCCCAGGTCCCAATTCCAACTACTGGTTGTTATCACGCCGCATTTACTGGGAATGATACTCATCAGCAATTTGTAACGCTTGCTAAAAAAGATATAGCTATTGAAATGTTTTTTTTGGGATGGCCATCAAATTTTCCTACTTCAAAGTGTAATGAAATTTCCAACAACGGATCGATTCCCCATATTACCTGGATGCCGCAAGTTAGCGGTTCACCATATCCACTTGATGGAATAATTAATGGGACTTATGATAATTATATAAAAACTTTTGCAAATGGAGCAAAAATTTTCGGCAAATCTTTATTCATTCGACTTGGACATGAATTTAACGGAGATTGGTACACCTATGGCGGTGCAAATAATGGTGGTGGAACTTTAAACGGATTTGGTGATCCAACTAAAGCAGATGGTCCTGAAAGATTTATTGCTGCCTATAAACACGTTCACGATTTATTTGCTGGACAGGGAGTTACAAATGTAGTTTGGATTTGGTGCCTTAATAATGGAAGCTCGCCAACTGCTGCCTGGAATGTACCGGAAGCTTACTATCCGGGCGATGATTATGTTGATTGGATAGGATTTGATGGCTACAATTTTGGCACATCACAAACTTGGTCTGGCTGGGTGAATTTCTTCGATATTTATTATCCACTTTACAATAAATTTGAAAGTTATAATAAACCAATAATGATTGGAGAATATGCATCTGTGGAAAACGGAGGCAATAAGGCGGATTGGATCCATTACGCATATCTATATACGCATTATTCATTTCCAAAAATAAAAGCAATAACCTGGTTTCATGTAGCAAAAACTGAAGGAACTGTTTATACAGATTGGCGGATAAATTCTTCAACCGCTTCATTAACAGCTTATCAGGATGCAATTGCTGATCCTTATTTTCTTTCAAGCATCGTAACAGATATTAAAGAAGATGAGGTTAAACATCCAACAGAATATTCTCTTTCACAAAATTATCCAAACCCATTTAATCCGAGTACTATTATTAATTTTCAAATTCCGAAGAGAAGTTTTGTTCAGCTAAAAGTATTCGATTTGCTTGGTAAGGAGGTAGCCGTTTTAATTAATGAAGAAAGAGGAGAGGGGAATTATAATGAAACATTTATAGGCAGTGATCTACCTTCCGGACTTTACATGTATTCTTTAAATGTTCAATCCGCTGAAGGAGAAAATGTTTTTAGAGTGAGTAAAAAAATGATGTTAGTTAAATAATTTTAAATATTATTAATAAAAAATAATTATGAGAACAAAACTAAAAAACAATGAGAAAATTCTTTTTAAAACTCAACATCATTGGATTGTGCTTGTAAATCCATTTTTAATCTCGCTAATTATTTTTGGTCTATTCATTTTTTTGTATTCAGTTATCTCAAATGCAAGTTTGTGGATAATAGTAATAGGGCTTTTTTCATTCAGCTATTTTGGCTATGAATATTTTGAAAGGAAATATGATATTTGGGTTGTAACAGACCTAAGAATCATAGATGAACAAGGTGTCTTCTCGATAAGTGCAAAAGAAAGTCCGCTTGAAAAAATTAATAATGTAACGTATCATCAATCGCTTACTGGAAGAATGTTTGGGTTTGGTGATATAGAAATTCAAACAGCGGCAGAGATGGGTGCAACAATTTATCATAAAATTGCTAAACCAAATGAACTAAAAGATTCCATCACTACAGCGCAGGAAGAATACAAACAAAATAATATTTTATCACAAGCTCAAAAATTAGCTGAGAGTTTGAATACTAGTAAAACAGATAATGGTGAAACACTGGAATGTCCTTATTGTGCAGAGATTATTAAAGCTAAAGCTAAGTTTTGCAGGTTTTGTGGAAAAGAAATTAATCAGATTTCTTAAAAGCTATTAATTGCCACAAACCTTTTCGAAGACTCTTTTAAAATTACCACCAAGAAATTTTGCAACTTCCAGTTCTGTGTAACCGTGCTGTAATAGTGCTAAAGTTAAAGCCGGAAATTTACTTGTATCCTCAAGTCCTAAAGGTGTTACTTCAATACCATCAAAATCAGAACCTAATGCAACGTAGTTTGTTCCAACTAAATTAACAATATGATCTATATGTTTTATTACATCATTAATTGAAGAATTTGCTGATCCATTAAGAAAGTATGGATAGAATACTATCCCAATTACTCCACCTGTATTTGCAATATCCTGAATCTGTGAATCGTATAAATTTCTGTAATGATTATAAACACTTCTAGCACCGGAATGAGTTGCAACAATTGGGTTCGTTGTGATCTGAAGAATATCCTGAATAGTTTTAATACCAACATGGGAAACATCTATAATCACACCAAGAGAATCCAACTTTCTAATAACATGTTTTCCAAATTCAGTCAATCCCTGTGTTAAAGTTCTGGGATCCTTAGCTGATATAGCCCAGTTAGTACTGTTATTCCAAGTAATTGTAAGATATCTCATTCCGGCATTATAAAGTGTAATAAGATTATCGATATTGTTCTCAATTGAATGCGCGCCTTCAACGCCAATAACAGCAGCTATTTTACTTAAATTATTTATTTCTAAAGCTTGCTGCATTGTGGTCGCTTGTGCAATCGTTGAAGGGTTTACTGCGATCTCAGAATTTAAACGATCACGCATCATCAAAGCCCGCTGAAAATAATTTGTGTAATGCGTAGAATCGGGACTAACCCAAACAGAAAAAAACTGAACATCAACTCCACCCATTTGTAATCGGGGAATATCTGTATGATTAAAAGTATGCAGATCAGCGAGATGATAATTTGGATCAGAAGCCATTACTTCAAGCACATCATTATGCAAATCGATAAGGGTGTATTTTGAATGGACTGTTTGTAGAAATGAACTGAAGTTTTCACCACCAGTGATAGTAGTGATTGTTGAATCTGCTGCATAGCTAAATTTGGTAATTACAATTTCGATCGGAGTAGAAGAAGTGGATTTATCTTTTGTCAGATTTACTGCAACTCCGGAATGAATTTCACCAAGTCCAGTTCCATTTCCTCCATCAAGTTGAATCATCTTTTTTGTTAGAGATTGTTTCCCGCAAGTAATTGTGTAAAAATAAACACCGGCACTGCCTTTACTGAACCAATCAACAACGTAATTGCCTGCTGAAAGAAATGCACTCTTTTCATCAACAAGTTCACCGAGAATATTGTGAACCGATATAATTACATTTTCACTTGTTGGAATTAAAAATCCAATCTTTGTTGATGGATTGAATGGGTTCGGGAAATTCTGAAAAACTCGTTGATCATTTGGGACAAAGTTAGAATTATTATCTGCTGATGTAATAAAATTATATTGCCAGTTGCCTATTGCATCTGAAAATACAGAGTCAATTATTCCGGTATCTAAATTTTTTATCTGCACCTTAGCATTTTCAATCGGCGAATTGTTTATTAAATCTTTAACATTGCCAGAAAATGAAATTGTCTGAGCTATGGTTGATAAGCTAATCGTGCTGATGAATATGTATAAGAAAAATATTTTCATTTTTTTAAAATCTTGGTCCAAATATAAAACAATCTCATCTTCTTTTTACTTTAATGGGCAGAATCAAAAAAATAATAATTGTAAAAATTTGAGATGCACTTTTAATCTTTAGATATTTTATTCTAAGTTAGCATTAGTAAGAATTAATCATTTTAAAAGATTCTTATTCCTTAACTTAAATAATATTGAAAGG
>JAVHOU010000106.1:0-12041 GCA_036170275.1 Ignavibacteriaceae bacterium | reverse complement strand
TTTAAACATATCAATATTAATCCATCAAATGTTCATATACCTATGGGGATGGCTGATAACATTGAATCGTTTTGCGATTGGTATGAAGAAAAAATCAATAGTTATGGAGGAATTGATCTTCAAATACTGGGTATTGGTGGAAACGGCCACATTGCTTTTAATGAACCCGGCTCATCACTCGGATCAAGAACAAGAATAAAAACTCTTGGTGAAAAAACACGTTTAGATAATTCTCGTTTTTTTAATAATGTTAAAGAAGTTCCAAAATATGCAATCACAATGGGTGTTGGGACTATTATGGAAGCAAAAAAATTATTGTTACTTGCTAACGGAATCAATAAAGCAGATGCAATTAAAGCAACTGTAGAAGGACCAATTATGGCAAAATATCCAGCCACGATTGTTCAATTGCACAGGTATGCTACAGTTATAATTGATAAAGATGCCGCATCAAAACTTGAAGGTGAGTATATTGATAAGTAATATCAAAAATAGGTAATTATAAAAGGTATGAGTATCATCGTTCAAAAATATGGCGGCAGCAGCGTTGCTGATATTGAGAAGTTAAAAAAAATTGCTCGTATAATTTCTGCAGTAAAGCAACAAGGACACGATGTTGTTGTCGTTGTATCAGCAATGGGTAAGAATACCAATCAACTTATCGAGATGGCAAAATCTCTTTCATCAAATCCTGAAAGAAGAGAGCTTGATATGCTGTTAAGTACTGGTGAACGGATTACAATGGCACTCTTATGTATTGCCTTAAATGATCTTGGAGTTAAAGCCATTTCTTTAACGGGATCACAATCCGGTATAATTACTAACGACAGATATAATGATGCAACTGTTATTGAAGTTCGCCCATTTCGTGTGCAGGATGAATTGGCAAAGGGACAGGTAGTTGTGATTGGTGGATTTCAAGGTGTAAGTTATAAACGTGATATTACTACTCTCGGTCGTGGTGGATCTGACACATCTGCAGTAGCTCTTGCTGCAGCATTGAATGCCGAGCGATGTGAAATTTATTCTGATATTGACGGAGTTTATACAGCAGATCCGAATTTAATTAAAGACGCAAAACATCTACCGGAAATTTCTTATGAACAGATTCAGGAAATGGCTGAAGCAGGTGCAAAAATATTAAATGCGCAAGCTGTGCAGTTTGCAAAAAAAGCCAAGATTGCTATTTATGCTCGCAGTACATTTGATTCCACCAGAGAAACTATTGTAAGAGAAATGGCTCCAACAGGCAAGCAGGAAGTTATTGGGGTTGTTCAGGAAAATGATATAACAAGAATTATTTTTAAGGAAAAAAATATTAATATTTATTTAAAAGATTTTTTCACATTTCTTGAAGAAAAAGATATTTCAGTAAAAGAATTACATTATATTCAACCTGGTTCTATTGATCTTGAAAACATATCATTTGTAATTTCAAAAAGGAATATCCATAATTGGAATGAAATTAAAAAGGAATTACTGATAAATTATGGCAATGATATACTCATAGATGAAACTCTTGGTGCTGTTTCAATAATTGGAGAGGGATTTAGTCGTGATAATAAATTGATTATCAAAACTATTAGTTTATTAAATTTGAATAAGGTTGAATTTTTTGGATTAACTACTACTTCATTCAGATTATCTTTGCTTGTTAAAAAAGATAATTTAACTGACGTGGTTCAAATGATTCATAACTACTGGATTAAATAATTTTAAAATGATGTTTATATTTTTTTTAAAGGAGCACTAAATGTTTACAGGAACAGGCACAGCTTTAATAACACCCTTTAACGAAAATCTTAGTATTGATTATAAATCGTTAAAACTCCTGATTGAAGATCAGATTAAAAATGGAGTTAGCGCAATTGTAATACTTGGCACAACGGGTGAAACTCCTGTGATTGATGAAGAAGAAAGAAAAAAATTAGTTGATGAATCTGTTTCAATTGCAAATGGAAGAATCAAAATAATTATTGGTACCGGTACAAATGATACAAAAAAAGTTGTAAAGTACAATAAGATTGCAGAAGAATACAAAGCAGATGGTTTATTAATAGTAAATCCGTATTACAACAAAAGCACTCAGGCTGGATTGGTGGAACATTACAAATACATTTCGGAAAGAACATCATTGCCAATAATTCTTTACAATGTACCTTCAAGAACAGCAATGAACATGATTCCAGAAACTGTGTTAAAAATCCATGATCAATGCAAAAATGTGATTGCCGTTAAAGAAGCAAGTGGTGATATTTCTCAAATAGCAAAATTGTGTGCTATGAAACCAGAAACATTAACAGTACTCTCTGGTAATGATGATCAGACTTTGCCAATAATGGTTCTTGGTGGTAAAGGGGTTATTTCGGTTTTCTCAAATATATACCCTAAAGAAATGAGTGAGCTAACAACTGCCTTGTTAAATAATGATTTTGTTACGGGTTTAAAAATTCACAATAAATTTCTCAAGATGATGAATTTATTATTTATAGAGACAAACCCGATTCCTGTTAAGTATCTTGCAAGCATAAAAGGATTATGTAAAAATATTTTAAGATTGCCATTAGTCAAAACTACTTCTGCGGCAGAGAAATTATTGATGGAAGAATATTTAAAGTTGAGTAAATAAATATGAGTAAAATTAAATATGGAATTATTGGAGCTTCCGGCAAAATGGGAAAAGAAATTGAAAATGTTTTTTTAGAAGCCGGGAATGAATGTGTATTTAAATTTGATATCGATGGAGAACAAAAAATTGCAACTCCGGAATTACTAATTGATTTTTCACTGCCGATGGTTCTATCAAAAACCATTGATTATGTAAGAATGTTTAATATTCCATTAATAATTGGTACAACCGGTTTGTCATCAAATCAATTAGAACAGTTAAAAAAACTTAGTGAAGTAGTTCCTGTAGTTCAGTCGTATAATTTTTCAATCGGCATTCAACTTTTATTACGAATGATTGAAGTTATAAAAAATGATGTTGAAGATTGGGATATTGAAATTGAAGAGATACATCATCGCTTTAAAAAAGATAAACCATCTGGTACAGCAATAATGATTAAAAATGCAATGGATAAAGAAGTTCCGATATCATCATTACGATTGGGAAACGTACCCGGAATTCACACTGTTCAATTCGGCAGTCTTGGTGAAATATTAAAGATCGAACATCAGGCACTGTCGCGAAGAACTTTTGTTGATGGCGTTCTAAAGTCAGCAAACTTTATTTTGCAAAAACAAAATGGATTTTACTCATTCAAAGATGTAATCAACAATAAATAACGTGAGGTAAAATGGATTCGCAGGAAATAATAAATAGAATTGCTAACAGTAAAAAGAAAACTCCTGTTAAAGTATATCTTTCAGGTGAACTTTCTAATTTAATATTGCCCACAGAGTGTGAATTTATTGGTGATGAGAGATTCGGAATATTCTTTGGTGAGTTGGATGACTTCAATAAATTAATGCTTGATAATAAAGGAAAGATTAAATCCCACAAATTAGAAATCGATAGACGCAATTCTGCAATTTCACTTGCTGATTTAACAAGGTATAATGCCCGGATTGAACCTGGGGCAATCATTCGCGATATGGTAGAGATAGGAGATAACTGTGTGATAATGATGGGAGCAGTTATTAATATCGGGGCTGTGATTGGAGAAAGAACGATGATTGATATGAATACCGTAATTGGCGGTCGCGCAATCATAGGAAAGAATTGTCACATTGGCGCTGGTTCAGTTATAGCCGGTGTGATTGAACCACCTTCTGCTCTGCCAGTAATTGTTGGTGATAATGTTGTGATGGGTGCAAATGCTGTAGTTCTGGAAGGAGTAAAAATTGGTAACGGTTGTGTTATAGCCGCCGGTTCTGTTGTAATTTCTGATGTGCCGGACAATTCTGTTGTTGCAGGTGTGCCCGGTAAGATAATTAAAACAGTTGATGAAAGAACTAAATCAAAGACTCAACTTGTTGATGCTCTTAGAAATCTGAAATAAATTTTGCGGAATTTATTTCTTGATTTCGTAATAACTAATAACTGAAATTAAATAGTATATCAAAGACCTTGAAGGTTTTGTCTTTTTAGAAATATTATTTCATAAATTAGATTATACCAAACAGTAAAAACCTTTAAGGTTTCCATAAAATGTACGACGCTGTGTAACTTCTCCAATAATCTATAAAATTTATAATAGCTTTATAGAGGATTAATTATAAAATCATTAATAAAAAATATTGTTGTACAAAAGTACGGCGGTAGTTCCGTTTCTGATGCTGAAAAAATTAAGCTGGTTGCAAAACGAGTTTATAAAAAAGTTAAAGAAGGTTATAAAGTGGCTGTTGTTGTTTCGGCAATGGGGAAAACTACAGATAATCTTATAAATCTAGCTAAACAAATTAATCCTAAGCCAGATGCACGGGAACTTGATATGCTTCTTTCAACAGGTGAACAAGTTAGCGCTGCACTGCTAAGCATTGCGTTAAATAAATTAAATATAAAAAGTAAATCATTAAATGCATTCCAGGCACAGATTCAAACACAAGGATATTTTAATCAAGCCAGAATAAAGGATTTTAATCGAGATAAAATTTTTAACTTAATTTCAAAGAATGATGTTCTTGTTATTACCGGATTTCAAGGTATAACTGAAGAAGGGGAGATAACAACTTTAGGAAGAGGCGGATCAGATACTTCTGCGGTGGCACTTGCGGCTGCTTTAAATGCTGATTGTGAAATTTATAGTGATGTTGCCGGAATTTATACTGTAGATCCTAAGCTTTACAAAAAAGCTAAAAAGATAAAGTACATTTCTTACGATGAAATGCTGGAACTTTCTTCAGCCGGAGCAAAGGTGCTTCATAGCCGCGCTGTTGAAATAGCAAAAAAATTTAATATCACAATTTATTGTGGTTCAACTTTTTCAGATGAAAAAGGGAGTTATGTTATGAGTGAAGATAAGATTATTGAAAGAGCTGTAGTTACCGGACTAACCACACAAGAAAATCAGACGCAGGTTATTCTTAAAAATCTTCCGTTGGATTATTCAATTATTAGAAAACTTTTTCACAAAGCTGCCGTAGCTGGTTTTAATATAGATATGATTTCAATTATTACTGATGAAAATGGTTCGAATGTTTCTTTTACCATAATTGATGAAAGCAAAAAGCGACTTGATAGTGCGATTAAAAGAGTATTGAAAGATTTATCCAAATATACAGTTGAATTTAATTCGGGTTTTATAAAAATTTCTGTTGTAGGAATTGGTATGAAAAGCAGCACAGGCGTTGCCTCTGACTTTTTTGTCGCGATGAAAAATATTCCGTTTCGTCTTGTAACTACTTCGGAAATAAAAATTTCTTGTTTAATTGAAAAAAAATATCTTCATGCGGCAGTAAAATCACTTACAAAAAAATTTAAATTGTAACTAAATAAACTAGTAACTATGGCAAAGAAAATATCAGTTGGTGTACTTGGAGCAACAGGCAGTGTAGGACAAAAATTTATTCAACTTCTTAATAATCATCCATACTTTATAGTAAAAGAAGTATCAGCATCCGAACGCTCGGAAGGGAAGCATTATTCCCAGGCAGTTAATTGGATTTTACCTGAAACTATTCCAAATGAAATAGCAAATCTTAAAATCAAATCAGTAAAGGAAAGTTTGAATAGTAAATTACTTTTTTCTTCACTCGATTCATCTATTGCTGGCGAAGTTGAAGAATATTATGCTAATAGGGGACATATAGTTGTTTCAAATTCTAAAAATCACAGATGGGATAAAGATGTTCCGCTTCTTATTCCAGAGGTTAATCCTGATCATCTGAAATTAATTAAATATCAAAAATTTGGTGGAGGAGCAATAGTAACAAATCCTAATTGCTCCACTATTGGTTTAGTAATTGCATTAAAACCGTTGCTTGATAGCTTCGGAATATCTGAAGTAAATGTTGTTACAATGCAGGCACTTTCCGGGGCAGGCTATCCCGGCGTTTCAAGTCTTGATATTATTGATAATGTTATTCCTTTTATCAGCGGGGAAGAAGAAAAGTTGGAAACTGAACCAAAAAAGATTTTAGGAACTTTGACTGAAAAGGAAGTTCAGTTGGCAAGTTTTAAAATAAGTGCACAAACACATCGGGTTGCAGTTAAAGATGGGCATCTTGAAGCTGTGCAGATCAGATTAAAGAAAAAAGTTAAACCCGAAGAAATAATTAAAGTCTGGAATAATTTTAACTCTCTTCCACAAAAGTTAAAATTATATTCCGCGCCTTTAAATCCGATTCATTATTTTTTTGAAGAAAAATATCCGCAACCAAAACTACACCGAGATTTAGATAAAGGAATGGCTGTATCAATTGGAAGATTAAGAGTGTGCAATTTATTTGATTATAAGTTTGAAGTGCTTTCGCATAACACAGTAAGGGGCGCAGCCGGCGGTTCAATCCTTTGTGCAGAATTAATGCTTGCCGAAAAATATATCTAAGGGTTAATGCTTTATTTTGCTTATGACATCTTCAAAATTGTAAAGAAATATATCTATTTGTTCCTTATTTGTAATTAAAGGCGGAAGCAGTCTTATCACATTTATATTTGTACAATTGATTAAGATTTTTCTTTTTAACATTTCGTCAACAATTATTTGCCCGGGAAATTTTACTTCAACACCAAGCATAAAGCCTTTGCCTCTAACATCACTGATTTTATTTGGAAATTTATTCTGAATATCTACAAGCTGACTTTTAAAGTAATTTCCAAAACTAAAAACATTTTCGAGTAATCCGTTTTCAAATACTTCTTCTAAAACGACCTTTCCTGCAGAGCATGAAACAGGATTACCGCCAAAAGTTGTACCATGATTGCCAAATGAAAAAACACTTGCTAATGTTTCATTTACAAGTAAAGCTCCAAGAGGTAAACCACCCCCGATTGCTTTTGCTGTAAGTATAATATCAGGTTTTACATCATAATAATTGTGAGTAAATGCTTTTCCCGTTCTTCCAATTCCACATTGTATTGCATCTGCAACAATCAAAAAATCAAATTTTTGTTTTAATAATTGCAGCTCATCAATAAATTCTTTATTGATTTCAACAATACCACCTTCACCTTGAATAAACTCAATAAAAACAGCGGCAGTATTATTATTGATTTTGTTTTTAAGATCAATACAATCATTAAATTCAATAGTATGGATATTCGGGAGAAAAGGTCCCAATCCTTCTTTATATTTCGCCCTTGAAGTGAGTGAAAGAGCACCGTAAGTTCGTCCGTGAAAACCATTGGTAAGAGAGTAAATAGTTTTATGCGGTCCAAACTTCTTTCTAATTAATTTAAGTGCAGCTTCCGTAGTTTCGGTTCCGCTGTTAGTTAAAAACAATTTATCCATACCAGCTATTGTCAATAACTTTTCAGCAAACTGATTTTGAATATCTGTTATATAGTAATTTGAAAGATGTGCAAATTTTGAAATTTGTCTAGTAACTGCTTCTACAATCTTGGGATGTGCGTAACCTAAAGCATTAACAGCCAGACCAGAAAAGAAATCCATATATCTGGAGTTCTTACTATCTACAAGAAAAATACCTTCACCGGAAACAATGTCTATTTTAGTCCGTTTATAAGTTTGAAGAAAGAACTTATTTTCATTAGTAAATAGATCACTTATCATAATTAATTTTTATTTAATATTATCTTCTTCTACTGCCAACACCGAGAACACCAAGTATTCCGCGTGTAAATTCTCTTACTAATGTTCTGCCAACTTGTTTTGATAGAGGACTATTAATAACTTTTTCCATCGTACTTTTTTCTGTCCTGGTAGAAGTTCTGGGTGCTGTACTTTGCTGTGGCTTATAATTTCCGGAGTTATCATCAGGAACTTTAATATCCATTTCTCTGGCAGAATCCAATTTTTTTGTTAAAATTTCGTAAGCGCTTTCTCTGTCAATAAGTTCGCTGTACTTTGGAATTAGTTTAGAAGAGTTAATTTTACTGTTTATTTCTTCGGGTGTTAAAATATCCATCCTTGATTTGGGCGCACACAGTAGAGTTGCTGCAAGCGGAGTTGGTACTCCTTTTTCATTCAAAGCACTTATTGCAGCCTCTCCGATTCCAAGTGAAGTTAAAAGTTCATCAGTCTTATAATATTCAGAGAGCGGATAATTTTCCGAAGTAAGTTTTATCATCTTTCTATCCTGCGCCGTAAAAGCTCTTAGAGCGTGTTGAATTTTTAATCCGAGCTGGCTTAAGACTGATGCAGGAACATCAGTTGGATTTTGAGTACAGAAATATATTCCAACGCCTTTTGATCTAATTAATTTGATGATCGTTTCGATCTGGTCTAACAGAGCTTTGCTTGCTTCATTGAATATAAGATGAGCTTCATCAATTAC
Organism: Ignavibacteriaceae bacterium; assembly: GCA_036170275.1. Taxonomy (GTDB): domain Bacteria; phylum Bacteroidota; class Ignavibacteria; order Ignavibacteriales; family Ignavibacteriaceae; genus IGN3. Next base: position 3,641 of record JAVHOU010000106.1, on the reverse strand, counting down.
AATCACAAGTTTTGGTTCAGCTTTGTCTCCGAGTTCAGGAAAGGTTGAATAAATTTCTGCGAGCAAGCATAACATAAATGTTGAAAATAATTTTGGACGATCCTGCAAATCAATTAAACGTAAAATAGAAATTATTCCATTGCCATTTTCATCAACTCTTAAAAGGTCTTCAACTTCAAAAGATTTTTCACCAAAAAATTTATCGGCACCCTGCTGCTCAAGTTCAACTACTTTTCTTAGTATCGTTCCGACAGAAGATGTAGAAACACTTCCATAATCTTTTTCGATATCAGTTTTGCCTTCGTTAGATGCAAACTGCAAAACTTTCTTTAAGTCTTTTAAATCCAATAAAGAAAGATTATTATCATCGCAGTATTTAAACAGTATTGCAAGTAATCCCGCTTGTGTATCATTAAGTTCTAATATTTTGGAAATTAGGACAGGACCAAATTCAGAAACTGTTGCACGTAATCGTACACCTTTTTCATCAGAAAGTGAAAGAAACTCAATTGGAAAACTTTTTGGCTGATAAGGCAAACCAATTTTAGCATGCCGTTCTTCAATTTTTGGATTTAATGTTCCGGATGCTGCCAGACCACTTAGATCCCCTTTAATATCCATTAGCAAAACAGGTATGCTTTTTTCGGATAAGGATTCTGCAAATAACTGAATAGTTTTTGTCTTACCTGTACCGGTTGCGCCGGCAATTAATCCATGGCGATTGATCGTACTGAGCGGAATTTTGACAAGAACACTTTTTAGCGGTTCGCCATTAAAAATTGCGCTGCCGAGAGTGATCGAATCACCTTTAAAGGCGTATCCCTCAGATAATTCCTGTATAAATTTTTCTGATGAGCTCATTTTTTATTCCTAATGCTTAATGATAAAAAAGCAAATTACTTTTGATGGATATGAATATCTCTTTGGGGAAAGGGGATTGAGATATTTTCTTCATCAAATATTTTCTTAACCGATTCAATCAATTTAAATTTAACTTCCAAAAAATTAGATGTACTGACCCAAGGTCTTACAAATAAATTAACGCTGTTGTCAGTAAGTTCACCAACCGCAACTATAGGCAGGGGTTCCTTTAACAGCAAACTTTCTGTTTCGAGTACTGACCATATTAACTTTTTAGCTTTATCAATATCATCTTTATAGCTAACACTAAAAATTAAATCTATTCTTCTTTTATCTTTTTCCGAGTAATTGATGATATTATCATTAACTAATTTGGAGTTTGGAACATAAATTACTTTATTATCGATTGTAACCAAAGTAGTATTAAATATTCCCACTTTCTCCACAGTTCCTGTTACACCTGCACCTTCAACATATTGCCCAACTTTTATTTGGCGAAAGATTATAAGCATCACTCCTGCCGCAACATTTGAAAGAGATCCTTGAAGAGCCAAACCAATTGCTAATCCCGCTGCACCCAATGCGGCTATTAATGATGTAGTTTCAATTCCAAGTTGTGAGACAGCGGCAATGATCACAAAAAAGTATAGAATAAATTTAGATGAACTGGTTAGAAATCCAATTAATGTAACATCAACATTTCTTCTGACTAATATTTTTTTTAATGTTCTCGCAATTAATTTGGCTAACCAAAATCCAACAAGAAGAATTAGAATTACAGAAATTATATGTACACCGAATTCGGTAAAGTATTTTTTAATTTCCGGTAATATTTCTTTCCAGTCCATAGTAAATTTTTGTGCTGAAGTTATAAATAATTAAAACAATGAATAAGCAAAACCAAGCTGCAATGCTTCTCTAAGCTGTGTTTTTCTTGTCTGGCTTATCTCATGAACAAGAGTAACATTAAAGTTTACGTTAATATAGTCGTTTACTTTTGCAGAAATAATATTATCCCACCTCACATCCCAAACATCTAAATTTTTGAATCTTGTAAAGAGGCGAAGAAAACTGTAGTAGGTCATTTTTGGTAAAAATTCATATTTAACTTCGGTAACAGATTCGAGACCAGTTTCAAATTTGAAATCTTCTATTTCCGAAGTTGCAGGATCATCAGTGTATCTGGTAAAATTTTTTGCAAAAGTTTGCTGGATTGCGATACCGAGTCTGCTGGTAATTATTTTATTATGGTCATACATAAAACCGATTGCTTCAGTTAAATAACCGGGATCAAAAAAATTAACAATCTGCTGTTCAGAATTTTTTGAATAATCGTAACCTTTTGTTAAAGCACTTCTAAAAGTTAAAGCAAAATATGGATCAACAGGCCAGCCAATTTTTCTTGATCCGACACTTTCAAAATAGATATCGTTGTCGGTTGTTCTGTAACCTACATCTTGTAATCTCGTTCTTCCATAAATAACATTTAAACGACTTTTCCATTTCCAGGGAAAGCTATAATATAGCCCGCCAAGGTTTGTATATGCTGCGTATGCAATTGAATTTGTGCCGCCAGCAGTCCAGTTTGAGAAAGAAGTTTGGCTTAGATTTACTCCGATAACTCCTGACATATTCCAACCTTCTCTTAGTAAGGAGTCAGGAACGTCTTGTGCGAATGAATTAAGTGATAGAAATAGAAGACTGAGAAATATTAGCTTTTTCATTTGTTCTCTTGTTTTAGTGTTTAATAAAATTTTTTCTGGTTGGATAATTATTAATAAGCGATGTCAAATACCTGTTCCATTTTAAAAGTAAATTTAAAATAATAAAAATCGTTATCCTCTTTATAGGATTTATCTTTTGTAAGAAAATAGTTTTCGATGGAAGAATTATTTTTTAGTTTTTTATAAGGCAAATAAAGTCCTTCCTCAAAATAATATTTTGGCAGTCTGATAATATTATGTTTTGCTAAAAAAGCCATATCAATAGCAATTTTTCTGATAAATCCGTTCTTCTCTACTCGTAAATAAATTGTTCTCATAATTCTCTTTTTTGTGTTGTAAAATTAGTTATTAAGCTGTTAATCTAAAAGTTATTTATGCTCATTAAATATCCATCTGCAATATTCGTCAATCAAGTATATATTTAAATATGAAATTAAGGATAACTTGATGAAAAAATATTTTTTACCTATCTCGTTGCTAATTTTATTTATTGAATCAATTTCCATCGCACAAGTAGAAAACGTTCAAATAAATAATTCTGTTTATACGTTTCTAAAAGAAATGAAAGTAAAAGGAATTTTATCTTTCATACGTGAAGATGATCCAGTTCTTTCGAGATTTGAAGTCAAAAATTTTCTCGACACAATAAATGTGCACGAAAGTGAGTTAAGTGCAACTGAAAAGAAATTGTTAAAAAAATATCAAATTGAATTTTCAGACAAGATTGATTCTGAAACATCCACACAGCTTTTTAATCCACAAAATAATTTTTTCTCTGATCTTGATGAGATGGTAACCGATAAAGTAAAATATCTTTATGCCTATCAAGAAGAAAACAACAACATTTACTTTGAGTGGCTTGGACATTTTTATCATGGACAGGATTTTTCAAAAGAAAGTGCAATTAATTCTGATCTATATGATATTGGATTTAGAATTCGTGGTACGGTATCTAATCATCTTGGTTATAATTTAACTGTTCTAAAAGGCGGTGTAAGCGGGAACAAACATTTGGCAGAAGTTATTGAACCGAGGCTGCTTACAAGTTTTAAATGG
>JAVHOU010000105.1:0-16618 GCA_036170275.1 Ignavibacteriaceae bacterium | reverse complement strand
GAATAGAGAATGATAGTTTGATTCAAATTGTAAAACCTCAGTTCAATCCTGATGAAAAAATAATTTTTGAAGGAGCTTATGGTTTACCGGATACAGCAATTGTAGTCGTTACTAAATAATATGAACAACTACTATCTAAAATATAAAAGTCCGATTGCGGCAATCCTTATTTTAATTTTATTTGGTGGAATCTATTCACTATTCAATATCAAAACAGGGTTATTTCCGGACATAACTTTTCCTAAAATAAAAATAATTGCAGATAATGGTGAGCAACCAGTAGATAAGATGATGGTTACTGTAACCATTCCAATGGAAAATGCAATTAAACGTGTTGAAAATCTTCAACTCGTCAGGAGCACAACAAGTCGAGGAAGCTGTGAAATATCTGCTTTTCTTAATTGGGGTTCCGATATTGATTTAGGGAAGCAAAGGATTGAAGCGCAGATAAATGCCATTAAACAAAATCTTCCATCAGGAATTAATATCACTATAGAAAAGATGAATCCTTCCATCCTTCCTGTAATGGGATTTTCGCTGCAAGGAAATGGATTGAATCAGATTGAATTACGAAAAATTGCAGAGTTTACAATTAAACCGATATTAGCGAGAGTTGAAGGTGTTTCTGATGTTGCGATAATTGGAGGCAAGGTTAAAGAATATCACATAATACTCGATCCAATAAAAATGAGTAATCTCGGAATTACACCGGCAGCAATATCTAAAGTTCTATCAGAATCAAATTTTATTTCTTCAAATGGATTAACATCAGATTATAATCGTCTTTATTTAACTTTAACTGATGCTGCAATAAATCAGAAATCAGAACTTGAAAATACTCTTATAATTAATTCTTCAAAAAGTAAAGTTCGTCTTAAAGATATTGGTAAAATTGAAATTGCAGAAAGAAGAGACTTTATAAAAATAAATACCGATGGAAAAGATGTTCCCTTAATTGCAATAGTTAAACAGCCAACGGCAAATTTAATTGATGTAACAAACGGTGTAAAGGCTCAGTTAAATGAAATTCAAAAAGTTCTTCCAAAAGGAATCGAGCTTCGTCCGTATTATAATCAAGCAGATTTTGTCAGTGATTCTATTAATAGTCTTAAAGACGTTCTGTGGATTGGGCTGTTACTTGCAATTTTTATAACAGTTTTATTTCTAAGATCACTCAAAGCAAGTTCAGTTATTCTGATTACAATTCCAATTACACTTGGTCTTACATTAGTTATACTTTACGCTTTAAATTACACTTTTAACATCATGACAATTGGTGCAATAGCTGCTGCAATAGGTTTAATAATTGATGATGCGATTGTGGTCGTGGAGCAAATACATCGTACTCATGAAAAAAATCCCGAAGAGAATAGTTATCATCTTGTTACAAAAGCCGTAAAGTTTTTACTTCCTGCAATGATTGGTTCATCTCTAAGTACCATTGTAATTTTTCTTCCTTTTGTTTTGATGGGTGGGGTAGCAGGTGCTTATTTCAAGGTTATGACAGATACAATGATAATTACTTTAGTAAGTTCATTCTTTGTAACCTGGATTGGTCTGCCTGTAATTTATATTTTATTTTCAGTTGAACAGCATTCAATAAAGCAATCTATAAAAAGTAAAAAATCACAAAACTTTGTTTACTTCTTTATTAAAAAACCTTTTATAGCTGGTGGATTCGTTTTACTATTAATCATCACCACCTTTGTTATCCTTCCAAAATTACCTTCTGGATTTTTACCTGATATGGACGAAGGTTCAATTGTACTTGATTATAAAAGTCCACCAGGCTCATCATTAGACGCAACAGATAAGATGCTGAAAATTGTGGATAATATTCTTTCACATATACCTGAAGTAGAAGGATTTTCGCGAAGAACCGGAACTCAAATGGGATTTTTTATCACTGAAGCAAACAATGGTGATTATTTAATACAATTGAAAAAAAGTAGAGCAAGATCTACAGACCATGTTACTGATGAGATTCGAATGAAAATAGAATCAATCTTACCAGGGCTGCAGGTTGATTTTGGACAGGTGATTGGTGATATGCTTGGTGATCTTATGTCTTCTGTTCAACCTGTAGAAGTTAAAATATTTGGAGATGATCATAAAACATTGGTTAACCTTGCTGATAGTGTTGCCAGAATAGTTAAAAATATAAATGGAACAGCGGATGTTTTTAATGGAATTATTATTGCTGGACCTGAAATAAAGTTTGAACCAAAGATTGCTAACCTTTCGCAATATCAATTATCACCAAGTGATTTCCAGTTCCAGATGCAAACTAAGATAGAGGGTTCAATTGTTGGGTCTATTCTTGAAAAAAACCAGATAGTTGATATAAGGATGATGGAAAATCCTAAATCAGTATCTGTAAATAAATTAAAACACGATTTTATTTTTTTGAATGATGGCAAATTAAAACCAATAGATGAATTTGCAGATTTGGTTGTGAATGAAGGCGTAGCTGAAATTGATCGTGATAATTTAAAACAGATGGTTGCTGTTACTGCACGATTAAACAATCGCGATTTGGGAAGTACACTGAAAGAAATTCAACAAAAGGTACAAAGTAAAATTAAACTTCCGTCAGGCTATCAGATAATTTATGGCGGCGCTTATGCTGAACAACAGCAAGCCTTCAAAGAGTTACTAAGTATTTTAATTGCAGCGGTGATGCTTGTTTTCACTGTAATTTTGTTTTTATTTAGAAACCTTAGAGTTTCTTTTGCTATTATATTCATAGCAGTCATCGGTATGTCCGGAAGTTTATTAGCACTATTCATAACCGGTACGCCGCTAAATGTTGGAAGTTATACCGGAATAATTATGATTGTCGGCATAATAGGTGAGAATGCGATTTTTACTTACTTGCAATATCAGGAAACTCGTAAGAATAATGTAAATAATGAAGAGTCAATAATTTATTCAGTATCTACAAGATTACGTCCTAATTTGATGACCGCTTTGGGTGCAATAACAGCACTCTTCCCGTTAGCATTGGGTATCGGTACCGGGGCACAGATGCATCAACCTTTAGCAATTGCAATAATTGGCGGCTTCATATTAGCTTTACCATTATTGATTGTTGTGTTTCCGACTATTCTAAAAATGATTGAGAAATAAAAATAAACTGAGCCACAGCTACAAATTTCCTTCAGAATCATATCCTATATTTTTAATACAATTTATTAACAAAAAGGTGTTATAATGAAACTAAAAATGATCTTGATCGTTGTATCTATTTTCTCTTTTTCTATACTTGCTCAAAATGTTGATGTACCAAAGAAAGTGCAAAATGAATTTACAAAGCTTTATCCGAAAGTGACAGATGTCAAATGGAGTAAAGAAAGCAAGGAAGAATTTGAAGCAGAATTTAAAGAAAATGATAACTCTATTTCTGTTGTTATTAATAATGAAGGTAAACTTCTTGAGACCGAAACAAAGATAGACATTAAAGACTTACCAAAAGCAGTTGAACCACTTGTAACTAAAAAATATAAAGGTTATAAAATTACAGAAGCTGCGAAGATTATCGATGATAAAGGAGTTTTGACATTTGAAGCAGAAATTAGCAAAGGTAATAACAAGAAAGATTTATCATTTGATAAAGATGGAAAAATTCTTGTCAAGAATATGGGAAAATCTGAGACTGAAGAAAAAGAAGAGAATGATAAAGACTAGCTTGTAATTATTTAGTAAATCAACTCACTAACAATTTATTATACCTTGAAGGTCACTTTCCTAGATCTTCAAGGTATCTGAAATAAATGGCGAACTTCATTTCAATACTAAAGTTTCCAAGATAGTTTTATTCTGGATTGCATTTGTTTTAACAAGACCATTTGGGACAACATTTGGCGATCTGCTTACTAAGCCGATCGAAAAAGGAGGCTTTAATTTTGGTACAATAGGAGCGTCAATATTTTTCGTAATGATTTAACCATTGCTCTACTAAAAGAAATTAAGTTGGAAAAAGTAAGAGTTTAGAAAATGAAGTGGGACAAATTTATTTATAATATGTTCTCTTTATAAGTTACAATATTCTCCGCCATACCATCAAACAAAAAGTAATGAAACGGTAAAATAGAATACCAATACATTCTACCAAGCAAACCCTTGGGACGGAAGGTTGCGGTTTGCTGCAAAAAGTTTTTCCCTCTTTTTTCAGCAATCTTAAACTCAAGCCACGCTTCACCGGGAAGTTTCATTTCGGCATAGAGAAGTAATCTTTTATTTTCTTTATCAGCGGCAAGTACACGCCAGAAGTCCAGTGTATCTCCTGTGTGGATTGTGTTGGCATTTGTTCTTCCACGACGTAAACCAACTCCTCCGAAAAGTTTATCTAAAAAACCACGTAAGTGCCAGAGCCAATCAGCATAATACCAACCGCGCTCACCACCAATTGACCAGATGTTATCCAGCACTTGCCCAACATTAATAATTTCTTTTTCCCTTCTATCAACAAAACATCCGTTTGTTGGAATGTTTATATGCTCAAGCAAAGAGTTATCCAAATAACTTGAAACAAGAGAATCTTTCCAACTCGATACAACATTGTTCTGTTCAATCTTTTGAAATGCAAGCTGCACAGCTTCTTTGTATGAAATAGATTTTATCCCAAGCATTTTTTCAAGCTCATTATTTTTTGCAACAACTTCAATCTTCATACTGTTAACCAGATTTATTGCAAGCATATATGATGTTGAAGTAACGAAGTAAAGCCAGTAAGATGAAAGACGCGGCGTCATAACAGGAACGGTAAAAATAAATCTTTTTAATCCACGCACTTCTGCTAATTGAAGAAGCATTTCTTTATAAGATAAAATATCCGGTCCACCGACATTGTAAGATTTGTTAAATGTTTCGGGCTTGAGTAAGACTCCTGTTAAGTATTCCAATATATTCCTGATGGCAATCGGTTGGTGTTTTGTGTTAAGCCATTTGGGAGTAATCATAACGGGGAGTTTTTCAACAAGATCACGAATGATTTCAAATGATGCGCTGCCGGATCCAACAATTATTCCTGCCTTAATTGCTGTTAGCGAAATGCCGCTGTTGCTTAAAATCCCCTCAACATTTTTTCTGGATGAAAGATGTTTTGAAAGTTTTTCTTCGTTTGTAATTCCGCCAAGATAAATAATTTGCTTAATAGAAGTTTGTTTAACAAGTTTGACAAAATTGTTCGCGGAGGTTTCTTCCAGCGAACCAAAGTCTTTAACATTTGAACTCATTGAATGAATAAGATAATATGCCGCATCAATATCTTTTATTAAATCAATATTTGAAATGTCTTTAAGGAAATCAACCTCAAATAAAGAAACATTCGGATGGTTATAAATTCCATCTGATGGGAATCTATTTTTATCACGAACACAGCAAACAACTTCATGTCCTTGTTCAATTAAAACGGGAAGAAGTCTTTTGCCGATATATCCGGTTGCGCCGGTTAAAAGTATTTTTATAAATTGATATTAATGAACTTAATAATTATTACTATTCGCAAAAATTTTGTTTATTTATATTGTTAAGATTACTAAGAACAAACATATATAAAATCTTTTTAGTTCAATGCACCCAATATTATATAAGGAGAAAAAATGGCAAGTATAACCCGCTGCCCTTGGCCCGCGAATGATAAACTTTATATTAATTATCACGATAAAGAATGGGGCATTCCGGTTCACAATGATAAAAAACTTTTTGAGTTTTTATTGCTTGAGGGATTTCAAGCCGGACTAAGCTGGCGAACAATACTTTATAAAAGACAAAACTTTCGTAATGCCTTTGATAATTTTGATTTTAATAAAGTTGCTATGTATGATAAAAGAAAAATCAATTCGCTAATGAAAGATGCAGGCATTATTCGCAATCAATTAAAAATTAATTCCGCTGTTACAAATGCGAAAGCATTTATTCAAGTCCGGAAGGAGTTTGGGACTTTTGATAAATACATTTGGGGTTTTGTTAATGGTAAACCAATAAAAAATAAATTTAAAACATTAAAAAAGCTTCCCGCACGCACGGAACTTTCCGATTTGATCAGTAAAGATTTAAAAGCTCGCGGATTCAATTTTGTTGGCTCAACAATTATTTACGCACATATGCAGGCAACAGGAATGGTGAATGATCATCTTGTAACTTGTTTTAGATATACCTTGTAGCGCACGAATCCTTTCGTGCGAATTAAATGAGTAAACCACCTCTTGCTTACTTTGTAATTTCTTGGTGCCTTTGTGACTTCGTGGTAAGTGAGAGATTAATAATTATTGCCACCAAGGCTCCAAGTCACTAAGTCTCACAAATTAAAACACATTCAAATCTAAACTATGTGTAAGGTGATTAAGTATCCAACTTTTCTTAATTTTCCCATAGAAAAATTTTTAAAAAAGTATTTATAATTAAAAAAACGTTGAATGTATTGGAATCGAAAACAAGAAGTTGTTATAAAATATTATGAATCCATACAAAGGATTAAAAGGTCTTCCGCACGATATGTGGGCGTTGTTCTTTACATCTCTCATCAATCGTTCGGGAACAATGGTTATTCCTTTTCTTGCACTTTATCTTACAAAAAAAATTGGTGTTAGTCCAACAGAAGCCGGAACAGCATTGTTTGTTTATGGTGCTGCCGCTTTTATTGCCGCACCATTAACAGGAAAACTTTCCGATAAACTCGGCGCACTTAAAGTTATGAAGTTTGCTTTGTTTGGTTCTGGAGTTTTATTCTTTGCTTTTTCATTTATAACAAACTACAACTGGATACTTGTTGCAACTTTTTTTCTTGCCGTGGTAAACGAATCCTTTCGCCCCGCAAATCTTTCTTTGATTACAGAGATTGTTACACCGCCGCAACGCCGAATGGCTTTTGCATTAAACCGTCTTGCAATAAATGCGGGAATGAGTATTGGTCCTGTTATCGGCGGCTTTCTAACGTTGATTGATTACCACTATTTGTTTTATGCAAATGCTGTTGCTTCAATTGCTGCGGGAATTTATTTCAGTTCGATTAAATGGTCATCGTTAGCAGGCAGCCAAAAAGAAAAAAACACTGAGGAAGTTTTTAAAGTTGGGTTTTCAATTCTTTCTGATAAAACATTTTTATTTTTCCTTTTTGCGGTTATTCCTGCAAACTTAGTTTTCTTTCAACATCTTGGTGCCTTGCCGCTTTATATCGTAAATGACCTTGGATATACAACGGCAGCATTTGGATTGTTCGGTGCAATCAACACTGTTTTGATAATATTTTTAGAAGTTCCGCTCAACAATTGGATGAATGATACACCGTACAGAAAATCCTTAATGATTGGAGCAATGCTTGCTGGCATTGGTTTTGGCGGATTTGCAATTGCAACAACAACAATTCCACTTGCGATTGCAATTATTGTTTTTACTTTTGGTGAAATGATATTCTTTCCGACTACTGCCGCATACACTTCTGAAATTGCTCCAACAGACAGGCGCGGTGAATACATGGGATATTATCAAATGACGTTTAGCTTTGCATTTTCTGCAGGTCCGTGGCTGGGAACAGTTGTTTATCAAAACTATGGTTCTGTAATATTGTGGAGCGGTGCTTTGGTTTTTGGTTTGATAACTGCAGTGTTAATGTTTTTTGTAAAAACTAATCCTTCTGTAAAATAAATATTCTAGATAGGAACAATTAAAATAATAGTCATAAAACTTTTCCAAACCTTTAGTAATTTTGTGCAACAAAATAATTATTGGTTTATAAAATGGATTTAAAAGAACTATTAAAAACACAAAGCGCAGAAATTTTAGAATGCGCACTTCAATCTTTAAATTGCGCACATCTGAAATCGTATGATAAATCTTCAGAACAGGAAAACAAAAACAGACTGTTAAATCTTTTAACGCTTACACAGAAATGTGTAGCGGAAAAAAAATTAATACCGATGAGAGAATACACTGCAAAAATTGCTAAAGAAAGATTTGAAGCTGGATTTGATCTTCACGAAGTACATACAGCAATAAACGCTTTAGAAGAAGAACTCTGGAACAGAGTAACAAAACACATTACCCCTAAGAATCTTGGTGAGGCATTGGGATTGATAAGCACTGTGCTTGGTGCGGGTAAAGAAGAACTTGCCTTGTCTTATGTTACTCTTGCAAGTAAAACAAGAACACAAACATTAAATCTTACAGAACTTTTCGGCAGGAATTAGTTCGCCGTTATTCTGAACTCGTTTCAGAATCTCTATAGTATTTATCATTTAGGATAAAGAAGCTGAAACAAGTTCAGCTTGACGAATTATCTTAACACCAAGGTGTCTTGTCCGGCAACTTTATTAATGTGGCACTTGCAATCATCTGTATTAAATAAATATTCTCCCGCCGTTATTCTGCTTCCATCTGATGCAGAAAAGTAGATTTTTTCTGGAGTACCGCAGGCACAAAACATTTGTGTAAAAGAATCATTAAGAACTGTATATTTTCCCGCACCAAAAGGATGTGAATCTTGTTGTACGTTTAATTCATCTCCGTCTTTATCTCTAATCGTAACATTTAAAGAATCAACTGGAGCACCAAGAGTATTAACTACAGCAACTAAATAAAAACGATATTCGTCTGTGCAAATACAATCTTTTTCAACAGTTGAGCAGGAAACGGCACCTATTACTAGTAAAAATGAAACCAATAATATCTTCATAGAGCTATAATTTATATTTAGGATTATTAATCAATAATGTAATTTATAATAAAACTTAGACTTATTTTTGTGAGAAATATATAAACTAATCTGTAGCATAAAATGGCAAAAACTTGTGTGCTTTTAATTAATCTCGGAACTCCTGATAGTCCTTCTGTAAAAGATGTTAGAAAATATTTATTTGAATTTTTAAACGATCCACGTGTGATTGATATTAATCCAATCGGGAGATTTTTTCTTGTAAACTTTATTATTGTTCCTTTTCGTGCGCCTAAATCTGCAAAGATTTATAAGGAACTCTGGACAAAAGGAAGTTTGTCTACAGAGACTGATTTATATTCTAAAAGCGTCATTTCGAAGTCCGCCGCGGCGGATTCGACTGAGAAATCTTTAGATTATATCACGGAAAAGATTTCTCCCTTCGGTCGAAATGACGCTCAGGAGAGTTCTGCAACAAGTTCTATAAGTAGGCAGGGATCGCCAATTATGATTTATGGTGAATCTGTAAAAGAAAAATTACAAAAAGAACTTGGAAATGATTTTGAAGTTGAACTTGCTATGCGTTATCAGAATCCAGGACTTGATGAAGTATGTGCAAGAATGGAAAAACAGGGGTATGAAAAAATTATTATTCTTCCATTGTTTCCACATTACGCTTCGGCAAGCACAGGCTCTGCTGTTGAAAAAGCGATGAAGCTTATAAGTAAGTGGTGGGTTATTCCTGAAATAAAAATCATTTCACAATTTTATGATGATGAAAATTATTTGAACTGTGTTGTTGAACGATCAAAAAAATATAATCTGAATGATTATGATCATATACTTTTCAGCTATCACGGATTGCCGATTAGACAGGTTGATAAGGTTTATTCTGATGGTAAGCCTTGCGCAGATCATAAATGCGAAGATGAAATTAATGAAGACAACAAATACTGTTACAAAGCGACTTGCTATGCGACTACTCGCAAGCTTGCTGAAAAATTAAATCTATCAAAAGATAAATACACGGTTTGTTTTCAATCTCGTTTGGATAAAGATTGGCTTGAACCTTTTTCTGATAAAGTTGTTGAAGAATGGGCAAAAAAAGGTGCGAAGAAACTTCTGGTCTTTAGCCCAGCTTTTGTAGCCGATTGCCTTGAGACTATTGTTGAAATTGGGATTGAATATCAGAATATTTTTAAAAAATACGGTGGAGAAAAAGTTCAGCTTATAGAAAGTTTAAATGATCATCCAATGTGGATTGATGCACTTAAAAAAATGGTTGTAAAAAATCTTTGAGGCAAATATGCTTGACGATACTGGGAAAAAAATAAAATTTCAAACAAAAAAACAAATCAGAAAAGTAAAACGTCTTATCAGTTCAAAACCAAAACAAATCGGGTTACCTCCCGGAACACTTGTTTATACCGGCGATAAGGAAAAAGAACCTGTAAAAATTAAACTTATCGAATTCAAGCAAGATGAATTTATCGAAAAGGAAATACAAAAAGTTGAGGATGTTTTTTCCTGTAAAAACAACGACGGAATTTCCTGGATAAATATAGATGGCATACATAACCTTCAGATAATGGAAAAGCTGCAAAATCATTTTAACATTCACCCGCTTGCGATGGAAGATATTCTCCACATATCGCAAAGACCAAAGATGGAAGAGTATGAAGATTATGTGTTTATTGTTTTAAGAATGCTTTTTTATGATGAGACGCAAAGAGTGCTAAAGTCCGAGCAAGTTAGTTTGATACTTGGGAAAAATTACCTTATAACTTTTCTTGAAGATGAAGGTGATGTTTTCGATCCTGTTAGAGATAGGATTAGAAAAGCAGGAACAAAAATTAGAAGTAACGGGAGCGACTTTCTTGCATATTCAATAATTGATTCTATCGTTGACAGCTATTTTCACATTCTTGAACAGGTGGGTGAAGAAGTTGAGGAACTTGAGGATCGACTTATCCTGCAGCCGGAAAGAGAGGATTTGCAAATTGTTCATAGGATGAGAAGGAATATGATTCTTTTGCGTAAATCAGTTTGGCCGCTGAGAGAAGTTATAACCGCAATGCAAAGGAACGAGCATGTTGTTATCCAAAAGCAGACACAAATTTATTTGCGTGATCTTTATGATCATATCATCCAGATAATCGATACAATAGAATCGTACCGCGATATGCTGGTAGGAATGCTTGATGCTTATCTTTCAAGTATGAGCAACAAGATGAATGAAGTAATGAAAGTGTTAACAATTATATCAACACTTTTTATTCCGCTAACTTTTCTTGCCGGTGTTTATGGAATGAACTTTGCACACTTTCCGGAATTAAATACACCGTGGATGTATCCGATCGGCTTTTGGTCCTTAACTTTACTTGTTGTTATTGTTATGATCATTTTCTTTAAACGCAAAAAATGGTTTTGAATCTCTTATATAGAGCAGATAAGATTTTATTAATGTAAAATTAAATTAATATCTCTTTTAGAATTTATTTTTTAGTCATCGATGATTACGCTTTTAACAAAGTGCATTTCGAAGTCTCTTGCTAATATGCCTCAAAAGTTTATCTTAATAATAGATTCTTTTTTACAGGTTGATAAAAGTTGGATTTATGAAATTGATTTTACTGAAGTGAGGCCGGTGGATTTTGAGTAGATTTCAATTAAGTTATTAGAGCGATCGCATAAGTTCTTTCCCGCAAATTTTCTGGTCACGATTAACTGCACAAACCGCCGGCTTCCACATTTATAAAAAAGGTTATCTGACTTTTTTCCTCACTTTTGAACGGAGTAGGAAATGGTAAAATATCAAATCGTTATAATTGGAAATGGTGAGCCTGCGCTTATGTGTACTCTTTCTGCGCAAAAAACATATCCCACAAAAAATATTGCAATTATTAAAACGGAAAGAGAGAATTCATTAATTGAAGAGTTGTTAAAAAATCCTATTTCTGAAATGAACAGTTCACTTTTAATTTTATATGATGATATAGAAAACCGATTTGGTAAAACACTCTTTCTTAAAAGCGGAAAAGAATTGAAGTACGAAAAACTTGTTATCGCCGTCGGCTCACGTCCAATTGAACCACCAATTGAGGGACTGCATATGGATGGAGTCGAGCTTATAAATAAAAATCCGGAACAACTCTGTAAAAGTAAAAGAGAAGCATTATTTGCGGAGAATATTGTTATTTACGGTGGTGGATACATCGGCGTAGAGTTCTGCGATGAACTTTTGCGCTCAGGGAAAAAGGTTACAATTATTGAAAAATCAAAAAGACTTTTGCCGTCTTCCTTTGACGCTGATATGAGTTTGAAAGCAAAAGAAATTTTAGAGAACCTTGGCGGAAGAGTAATACTGGATTGCAAAGTTAAAAGTATTTTAGGAATTGATAGAATTACTGCACTTAAGCTTTCTAATGATGAAAGAATGGAATGTGATTTTTTAATGATATGCTGCGGCACAAAACCAAACACCGAAATAGCGGAAAAACTTGGAATTATTTCTGACCGTGATAGAGGAATTTTAGTTGATGAATATTTCCGAACTTCCGATAAAGATATTTTTGCAGTAGGTGAGTGCGCAGCAAAGTATGATTTCTTTGCCAGCGATCTTGCAAATGTTTTACTGCACAACACAAAAATGGAAGAAGCAAAATTATTGGGCGCAAATCTTTATTCAATAATTTTTAATCGCGGAAGGATGATAGACTATCTAACGGAAAAAAGAAATGTTAATGAAAAAATCACAACAGAAATCAAATGCCCGGAGGTATTAAATGGTCTCCAAGATTATTTACCTTTGCAGCAAATGTAAAACAGAATGGGCAGAAGATGCGTCTAAACAGCCAGAGGTCTGTACCGTTTGCGGGAGTGCAAAAATTTATAAAAGCAGTCATCATCAACGGTATGCAAAAAAAGCCGAAGCAAAGTGCGATGGGCTTATAAAGTTTAATTTATTTTGAGAGGATATTATGAAAATTGCAATTGAATCCAACGACGGCGGTAAAACTATTTCTGATCCTTTTGTTCGTTCAAATGGTTTCCTTATTTATGAAGTTAATGAAAGCAATGTATTTATTAAGGAATTCAGAACAACGGAAAGATTGAAATCCGCAATTGATGATCAAAAACTCGATGATTGCTCTGCGATTATTTCCAGAGGAATGCCAAAATCATTTAGAGAAAAACTTGTGAGACAAGGAAAGGAAGTTTTGATCACATTCAATTCTTCACCTCGTAAAGCGCTTAATGTTTTTCTTAACAATAGATTTGCATCACAAAGAGTTCGGCTGCATAACTGATATTTTCATCATTTCTTAAAATTCGACCCGAATTTTATTTTAGGATATCTCTGTAATTAATTTTCTATACATTAAATTCCCATTTAAATTATCAAATATATTTCTGGATATTAATAAATGGCAAAAAACAAAAGACCTTCGTGGGATGAATATTTTTTAAAACTTGCAATGCTCGCCTCAGAACGAGCAACTTGTCCAAGAATGCATTGCGGTTGTGTTCTTGTAAAAGATAGATTTGTACTTGCAACCGGATATAATGGCTCGCTGCCCGGGCAGCCGCATTGCGAAGATGATGGATGTTTAATTGTTGAAAACCATTGTGTAAGGACAAATCACGCTGAAATTAATGCACTTGTACAATCAGCAAAGCATGGCGTTAATATCACCGGATCGACAGCTTACATTACAAATATGTCCTGCACAACTTGTGCAAAAGCCCTTATTGCCGCTGGAGTAAAACGCATAGTTGTGTTTTCAGATTTTCACGATACGCTTGCTACCAGATTTTATTCTGATGCTGGAGTAGAGATTGTAAAAATGGATATGCCGGATAAAGAAATTCAATATGATTTAAAAAACTATTCGTCCGCAAAGAAAACAAATAATTCAAAGTGAGTTTCATTAATGTCATTTCGATAGAAGACCAAAGGGATGACAGAGAAATCTTATTAATAAAAAAAGATTTCTCTGTCATAGAACTTATCGAAATGATATTGCTGCTTTGGTTTGTGTTATTAGAATCTCATAACTAAAATAAATTTTATAAAAACAAAACCATACAAATACTGGTTGCCGCTTTTAGCAATTATCTTTTGGGGCGCTTCGTTTATTGCAACAAAATATTTGCTGGGTGAACTTACTCCCGAAACAATCATCTCAATGAGATTGATTCTTGCAATCGCGCTTTTACTTTTGATTGCACTAATTCAAAAAAGAGATTTTACAATTAATCTTAAAAGCCATTCTTATATTTTTATTCTTGCGGTAATTGCAGTTTTTCATTTGTGGATACAGGTTACAGGATTAAAATTTACAACTGCATCTAACACTGGATGGATAATTGGTACTGCACCAATTTTTATGGCTTTGCTTGGTCTGATATTCTTTAAAGAAAAATTAAACGCTATAAAAATATTAGGAGTCATCATTGCAACAGTTGGTTTGCTTTTGCTTGTTGGTAAAGGAAATCTTACAAACATAGACTTGATAAAGAATAAAGGTGATTTGCTCGTTCTTTCAAGCTCGTTTACGTGGGGAATTTATTCGATGGTAAATAAAAAGATATCGCTTAATTATTCTCCAGTAATGACAATACTTTATCTTTTTATTATGATGGCAATTATAATAATTCCATTTACAGTTAGTGAATCGTCAATAAAATCAGTTGTAAATCTTTCCGGCGTTGGTTGGATTGCAATTTTATTTTTAGGTTTACTTTGCAGCGGAGTTGCTTATGTAATCTGGGCTTATGCATTGCGCGAAATGGAATCAGCGAAAGTAGGCGCTTATCTTTACTTTGAACCATTTGTAACTGTTATCACTGCCTGGGTTTTTCTCAGAGAAGACATTACTTTGCTTATGATATTAAGCGGATTAATAATTACTGCAGGTGTTTTTCTGGTTAACAAAGAGTAAAAGTAATAACAGTCTATGATTTTAGATTCTGACAGCGAGAAACCAAAAATAATTTATCCCTGTAATTGGGATTATAAAATCATCGGAACAAGCATTGATGAAATGATTAAAGCTATTGAACTTGCAGTCGAAGGAATGGAATATAAAATCTCTTCTTCTAAAGTTAGCTCAAAAGGAAACTATTTTAGTTTAAATCTAACAGTTTATGTAACCTCCGAAGTTATACGCGATATAATCTTTACAAAACTTAAAGACAGTGAGTTTGTAAAAATGGTGTTGTAAAATTAAAATGTTCTAATCTACCTTTTTCAAAACCATCTTAGTTTTTCCGCTAACAATTGTAAGCTTCAATTTATCAATGCTGTAAGTAACAGTTTTTTGGTTGAGTGCTTCAACAACGGCTTTTTCAACTTTCATATTTGGGCAAGCCATCAACGTACCCATTAAATTTCCAAAAGTAATTTTATTACCAACAACATCAATCGGCCCGGATATGCTATTACATCCAGCGTGACCTAAAAATCGCATATCGTTTAAATTAAATTCAAACTGCGGTAATCCTTTAGTTAACTTCTCTTTTTTTAGATTGAAACCTGTCATTTCTTCCATCACCCAAATATCGTATAGGCGCATATCGAATAAAAACTTTCCGCATCCTTCAAAGGTTTTATAATTCACAGCATCTGAACTTTTAGTATCAACTCTAACTTTGTAAGGAAATTTTTCTCCTGACATATTATCCTGGCAATTATCCTTGATCACAGTAATTACTAATTCGCTGCTATCTGTTTTAGAGCGGTATAAAGTAACGTCAGAATCCTGAGCCTTTATTCCTTTAACTGCCGGAGCGTTTAATTTTGTATCATACATTGTTGCAAAACTCATTAACTTTTCAAAATCAATTTCAAGAGTCCAGTTTGGTTCGTTGCCTCTGGCGATAAAATCTACTCCGTTTAAAAACTTTTCTTGATAATAACTTGAATTCAATTCAACAGGTTCTCGAAGAGGATTAATATCCTTTACTTCTTCAACTTCCCTAATTTCCTTTATCGTGCTTGGATCTTTATGTAAATGATATTTTTCTTCAAAAGATGATTCAATTTTTTTTCCATCCTGATCAAGCATAATTAATTCTTTGCCTGCAATTAATAATAATTTTCTATCATCAGAACCCACCACCGAAATAATTGAGTCTGATTCAAAACTCCAATTGCCGTCATCAATTAAAATTTCTTCGCCTTTCCCCTTGTAAACGGATTTTTGTTTAAATGTAAAATCATTTTTCAAGTTTAATTGATAATCAATTCCATCACAATCAGCACAAGGCATCATACCAAGCCAAATTCCGTTAGTTAGAAACGTAACTTGTTTTGCATCAGGCACAAGTTCCGGTGCAGATGAACAGCCGACGATAATTAGAAAAACAAATGGGGATAAGAGTAATAGTTTTTTCATAAAACATTTCCTTTGATATGATAGTTAAAATAATAAATAAAAGTTGTTATAAGCAAAGGGGAATGTTTAAAAGAAAAAACGCACTCCTTTACCGGAATGCGTTTAGTCATTGGGGTTTATGAAAAAATTTTAGGAAACAGGAACTAACAATTCTTTATCAATAGTTTGTTTTATTGATTCTTTAGGAAGTGCACCAACTGCCATTTTGGGCTGTCCAGTCAACGGAACAAAAAGAATAGAAGGAATACTTCTTATTCCAAACACACCGCCAAGCTCTTGCTCTTCATCGGTATTTACTTTGTAAATATTAACTTTCCCTTTGTACTCTTCTGATAACTCTTCGAGAACCGGTCCAACCATTCTGCAAGGTCCGCACCAAGGTGCCCAGAAATCTATAATTGCTGGAAGTTCGCCGTTGAATTTCCAATCTTTATTTTTTTCGTAATCAAAAACTTTAGTTAAAAAAGTTTCTTTTGTTAAATGCTCTGTCATTTGTTTGCCTTTCTTATGGTTTTATATTTTTTTTAATTTCTTAAAGTTGAGCCTTCACACTTCGACTTCGCTC
>JAVHOU010000104.1:0-3536 GCA_036170275.1 Ignavibacteriaceae bacterium | reverse complement strand
ACAGAAAACTTTACTTTAAGTCCGGGAACTAATTTTTATTTTTCTAACATCTATAATGTTGTTAAAAAATCAAATCCTGATTCTGCTTTAACATCCTCAGATGCAGTTAACTTTAAAGCAGAACTTGTTAATGCACTTACAAATCAGGTTGTAGGAGCATTTGATAATATTACTTACAACAAAGACAATCTTGAGAGATATGCAAGTATTGATTATCAAGTTGATTGCTCGGGAATAACTCCTGGTGAGTATTACTTAAGATTAGTATCAAATGAAACCGGTGAAGCAAACTACACACTTGCAAATATAGTTAGCGATAACACAACACTTGCAAAGAAGAGCTTTAACAAAGTAAACTTTACGGGAGGCAAAATTCCAACTACTTATGATCTTGCACAAAATTATCCAAATCCTTTTAACCCGAGCACAACAATCCGTTACCAGCTTCCAAAAGATGGGTTAGTGACTCTAAAGATTTATGACATTCTTGGAAGCGAAGTTGCAACTTTAGTTAATGAAGAAAAAATTGCAGGCAAGTATGAAGTTCAGTTCAACGTAGCGCACGAATCCCTTCGTGCGATGGCAAGCGGTGTTTACATTTACAAATTACAAGCGGGAGATTTTGTCAATACGAAAAAGATGATTCTACTCAAGTAACCCTTGTCATTTACAAACCCAATTCCTCAAAGGGTCTGCTGCATAACTCTAAGATCGTCATTGCGAACGAGTCTTCGAGTGAAGCAATCTCAAATTTAGTGCAAATAATAAGTGTGAGATTGCTTCATCCTGATAAATCATGATTCGCAATGACTTTCGCAACAGACCCTCAAAGGAATTGGGTTTGTTACCTACTATTCATTAATACAATTCTTATATTTTAACAGCAAAACTTTTAGATTATTTAAATACCACTAAAACGGGTTTGACAATGTTACAATATCAGGGTGAGCCGCTAATAAGCGTTGGAATTCTTAGCGACAAGAAAATAAAGTTTGAGCTTTACGGAGATTTTAGTTCGTTTGGTTTTAAACATTTTTTTAGCGGAAGATACGAAGCCGAAATGATTGATGATAGAATTATCTGTAAAAGCGATAAAGACAAAATTGAAATAACAGACGAAATCATTTTTGAATCTCAGGAGCCAGATAACGAATCATTCCTTATCAGAGATGTTGTAATAGGAGTAAAATTTCACTGGGAGAGAAAAGAAAAACAGCGCTTTGCCCATTCGTTAAAACTTATTAAAGATAACGGCAAGATCACTGCTATTAATATCATTCCTATTGAAAAATATTTAATGAGCGTTATTTCTTCTGAAATGAGTGCAAAGTGTTCAACGCAAATGTTAAAAGCAACCGCAGTAGTTTCAAGAAGCTGGCTGCTTGCACAGATTGAAAAATCCAAATCCATAAAATCAGAACACACAAATTATAAATCAGGGTTTCAAACTGAAGACGAACTTATTAAATGGTACGACAGGGAAGATCACAAACTTTTTGATGTTTGCGCCGACGATCATTGCCAGCGTTATCAAGGTGTAACTAAAATGACTTCGGACGCGGCGCGGAAAGCAGTTGAGCAAACAGCCGGAATTGTTTTACTTGAAGAAGATCATATTCTGGATGCAAGATTTTCTAAAGCATGTGGAGGAATTTCTGAATCATTTGAAAATGTTTGGGAGCCGGTTAAACATCCTTCTTTAACATCTGTTTATGATTATAAGTTTATTGTTGATGATTTTGATGATGATTTTTCGAAAGAACGAAATGCTGAGAAATGGATAAAGGGAAATCCGCCGGCATTTTGTAATACAACAGATCCAAAAATTTTAAATCAAATTCTTTTGGATTATGATCAGGAAACAAAAGATTTTTACAGATGGAAAGTTGATTTTTCACAAGCGCAATTATCAGATCTTATAAAAAGAAAAAGTGGAATTGATTTTGGATTAATTAAAGATCTTGTTCCGGTCGAACGAGGATTTTCATCACGGCTTGTTAAACTTAAAATAATTGGAACTAAAAAAACATTAACTATCGGAAAAGAACTCGAAATAAGAAGAACACTTTCCGAAACACATCTTTACAGCTCCGCATTTACTGTTGAGAAATTTGGAGATGTTGACGGTGTTCCTGAAAAGTTTTTATTGCGCGGTGCCGGATGGGGACACGGAGTTGGGCTTTGTCAAATAGGTGCGGCAGTTATGGCAGAACAAGGTTACCAGTTTGATGAGATTGCAATCCATTACTTTAAAAACGCTAAGCTTAAAAAGATTTATTAGAGAAAAAATTTTATTATTGTCATTTTGATCCCGATTTTAATCGGGGGAGAAAACTTTTTCCTTAATGATTAAGATTTCTCAATCTGCAAAGCCATCTTTCGAAATGACTTGATCAGATTTTATTTATTACTTTTAAAAATATAATTATTAAATGAAAATTCTTTATTCCTGTTTATCTAAAAGCTGGGGCGGAATGGAAATGGTTACGCTAACAGGAATAAAACAACTTTTAAAGCGAAACATAAAGGTAGAACTTCTTTGTGCAGAAGAATCACGCATCCAATTAGAAGCTAATAATTTGGGAATTATAATTCATCCAATAAAAGTTGGAAAAGCACCTAACCCGTTTTCAATTCTAAATATTTCCACAATTTTAAAATCTGGCTGCTATGATTTAATTCATAGCCACGCATCAAAAGATTTGTGGTTAATTGTTCCCGCCTTAAAAATCTTAAAAAGCAAAATCCCGCTTGTTTTTACAAAACATGTTGGATCGTTTATTGTTAAAAAGGATTTTCTTCACAATAAAATTTATAACAGGGTTAATGCTGCGATTGCGATAAGCAGTGTAATTAAAAAAAATTTAATCGACACAACATCTTTAACTGGAGATAAAATTAAAATTATTTTTAACGGTGTTGATCTTGATAAATTTGATCCACAAAAAACCGATAGAAATAAATTAAGGAAAGAATTAAACATTACTGAAAATGAAATTCTTATTGGAATGACCGGAAGATTTAGCCCCGGCAAAGGGCACGAAGAATTTTTATTTGCAGCAAAAGAATTAAGTAAAAAATATCCGCAGATTAAATTTGTTGTGGTTGGCGAAGCAAGTCGTGGTGAAGATAAATATGCAAAAAGCATGAAACAACTTGCTTCTAAATACAAACTTAAAAATCTTTACTTTGTTGGTTTCAGATCGGATATTCCTGACGTGCTTGCAGCAATGGATATCTTTGTTTTTCCTTCGCACGCAGAGGCATTTGGTTTGGGATTGATAGAAGCAATGGCAATGTACAAAGCATCAGTATGTTCCAATTCTGATGGTATACTTGATATTGCCATTAATAATGAAACTTCTAATCTCTTCCAAGTTAAAGATGGAAATGATTTAACAGATAAACTTGAGAAATTAATTCTTGATCATGACAAACGTAAAACCTTTGGAGGTAATGCCAGAAAAAGAGTCGCCGAATATTTTGATCTTGAAAAATTAACTGACCAGACAATAAATGTTTACTCAAAACTACTT
>JAVHOU010000103.1:0-48188 GCA_036170275.1 Ignavibacteriaceae bacterium | reverse complement strand
AAATAATTTACTAACAAATAGAAAGGTTAATTATCATGTTATACACAATCGCAGTCATTCTAATAGTTTTGTGGCTTCTTGGGCTGCTTACTTCCTATACTATGGGCGGTGTTATTCACATTCTGCTTGTAATTGCAATTATAATGATCTTAATAAACGTTATTAATGGACGCCGTGCACTCTGAACTTAGTTAAGGTTAAAATACGTTTTAAACAAGCAGTAATCATACTTGAAGACCAAGTTTACATGCTCAATCATTGGTAAGGAAATATAATTATGTTATTTAATCAGCTCCGTACCCTTCGATTACCGGACACGCTAACTCTTCTTGGTCTTCTGTGTGTTTCCTTTTCAATTTATTTTTCTTTCAAAGGGTTTTTAGTAATTGCATACATTCTTATCCTTATGCAATTCATCTTAGATTATTTTGATGGAAAGTTAGCAAGAGCAATTGGCGGAGGAGCACTGGGCGTTTATCTTGATAGTTTTACAGATTTTATGGCAGTTGCATCCTCTGTTGTATTTGGTTGGTTCGTAGGAATAAATGGTATTGCTATGCTCATTGCCGGATTTCTAAATATCGGGGCAGCATCCATAAGATTGGCGTATTTTACAGCACATAAACAAAAGGGTTTCACCGGTATTCCAACTGTATTAGCTGCCTCAGTAGTTTCTACGATTGCCTTCCTTGGATATTTGTTTACTAAAGAATATCTCGTTTGGTTTGTGGTATTTTATTTTATTTCGGCGGTTGCAATGATTTCAGATTTAAGACTAAAAAAATTATAGTCACAGAAATATATGACTGAGCAAATAAATTCTTCTCGCGGATTCCGCATACTTCTTGGTGTAGCGGCTGTTGTAATAATAATCGCAGGTGTTAATCTTGCACAATCGGTTGTTGTACTTTTTCTTGCCTCTTTTTTCATTGCTCTGCTTGGAACTCCGCCCGTACTCTGGTTAAAGGAAAAAAGTATTCCATCCGGATTTGCAGTATTCATAGTTATGGCTGTATTAGTTATTATTATTATTCTGATTGGTGCACAAATAGGATCATCCTTTAGCAGCTTTTTTGATGAACTTCCTTCATTGCAATCACGCATACATGAACAAGTCGTAGAGCTTAATGTACTTTTGAAAAGCAAAGGTCTTGTAGTAAAAGAAAAATTTTTCCTGCAATATGTTAACCCGGAAGCAATAATGAAACTTACTGCCGGCTTACTATCGGAATTGAGTTCATTACTTTCTAATCTTGTCCTGATACTTCTCACCGTAACTTTTATTTTACTTGAAGTCTCAAGCTTTCCTATAAAACTTCGAGCTATTCTCGGTGATCCTAAGCAGGTATTTCCCCAGTTCACGAAGTATGTTGTTGATATGAAACGCTATATGGTTATCAAAACTACAATTAATCTGTTTGCCGGAATCTTAATCGGGGTTTGGATGTACATACTGGGAGTACAATTTCCTGTTCTATGGGGTTTCCTGGCATTTCTACTTCATTATATACCAAATATTGGTTCGGTTATCTCCGCCCTTCCTGCAGCACTTCTGGCATTTATTCAACTCGGAATGGGCAGTGCGCTTCTTGTAGTTGGCGGTAATATTCTTATTGGATTTATAGTTGGTAATGTGATTGAACCACGTTTGATGGGCAGGAAATTCGGTCTCTCTACATTGGTTGTATTCCTCTCACTAATTTTTTGGGGAAGTCTGCTTGGTTGGATTGGTGCGATTCTTTCCATACCGCTTACGATGACATTGAAATTTGCATTTGAAAGTAATCAAAATACACGATGGATCGCTGAGATGCTTGGATCAGAAAAATTTAATAAAGTCTCCGCACAAGGGGCAGAAAATGGTGAGGCACCATAATGAAAAAAGCGCAGATTAAAAATGATCTTCTCAATTGGAAAAAATTATCAATGGGAAAAGTTGCTAAGTATTTAAGCGTTGCTATTGGGACTGTTATAATTATCTGTTTATTGGTACTCATTTTCTTTCCGGATCCTTTTATAAATGGATTCTTAAAAGATCGAATTACAAAATCATTTAGAGAAACTTATCCTGAATACTCATTACAACTTGGCGATATGCATTACAGCTTCTGGAAGAATCGGTTAGAGTGTGATTCTATAACTTTAAAAGCAAGCGACTCAACGTTTACATTCAATGCGGCTTCATTATCAATCAGCGGAATTGATCGGATGAAAATTCTTTGGAAAAGAGAATTTACTATAAATAATCTTTCAAGTTCAGTAATAGCTGCACAAAAAATTGAACTTAATTTTCAAAAATCTCAGGATGAAGTTCAAATTGGAATGTTAAATATATCGATACCAGATTCGGAAATTATAGTTGATTCAATTAAATATCATTCTTTAATAAGCGATGAACAACTCTTTGCAAAAAGTCAATTCAGGCAAACAAGATTTCGTTTTGATGTTCCCCAAATAAAAATAATGGGTTTGGATTATCCCGGATTGCTTCAAGGGAAAGTATATAATGCCAGAAGCATTAATATACAGGGTATGTTTGCTGATATTCTGGTGAACATGGATAAGCCTTATGACAAAAGCTCAACTAATCCACAGATGCCAAACGAATTTCTTTCTTCGATAAAGGAAATAATTAAGTTAGATAGTCTGAAAGTTACAAATGGGCGGTTAAAATACTGCGAAAGGTTTGCTTTAGGAGCAACACCTGGAATAGTTACATTTAATAAAGTAAATATTTCAGTAGGTGGAATTTCTAATAATCCAGCTTACCCTGACACTGCAGTTGTTCATGCAGAAGGACTATTTATGAATTCTGCTGTAATGAAACTGCATATGGTAATGCCACTTGCATCAAAAGATTTTTCTTTACGATATTCCGGATCGCTTAGCACTATGGATGTTACACAATTAAATTCATTCATTGAGCCAAGTGAACATCAACGTATTAAGTCCGGAGTCATCCAGTCTGCCAACTTTAATATCAATGTTAATTCGGGGTATGCAAGCGGTACATTGCGAGTATTGTACAAGGACGTATCCATTGCTATTCTTAATAAGGATACCGGAAGTGAAAAAGGAATTTTCAATCGGATTCTCTCTTTCTTTGGTAAAGTTTTTACTATCCGCGGGACCAACATGCCGGATAAAAACGGTGAAATGGAGATTGGTGAAATAAAATACCAACGGCGTTCGGATGATTATTTTATTCAGTTTCTGTGGTTTGCACTCCGCAACGGTATCGCCGTTGTAGTTGGATTTCCTCCGACATAATTTCCAAATAAATAATGAATATTAACATTTACTTTTTACTATAAATATTGTAAAAATCTATTTACAACTATCTTAAATAATTTAGTCTAATATTTATTTATTGTTAACAAACCTCTATCAATAAAAACTGATACGCGACTGTTAAAGTTGAACTATTCGTAATTTTCATTATCTTATATCAAGAAATTTTCTGAATTTTCAAATGGTAATAAAAAAGATCAGAATACTGCTTATTGAGGATAATCGACTTCTGCGTGAAGGTATTTCTACGTTACTTAAAAAGCAGCCCGATATGAATGTGGTTACTACTGTTGGTAATGGTGAAAACATTCTGGCGCTAATCGGCAAGCTAACTCCCAATATAGTTCTTCTCGATCTTGGCTTAAGAAGTCAAAACAGTTTAGAAGTTGTAAAATTAGTTAAGAAGAATTTTCCGGAAACTAAAATAATTGTAATGGATCTTATACCATTACAGGCAGATGTTTTTGAATATGTACAAGCCGGTGTTGCCGGATTTATGTTAAAAAATATAAACGTTACTGAATTTTTAAAAACGATTAGATCAGTTTATGAAGGTGCACAGGTTTTACCACCTAATTTAACCGGTTCGCTTTTTTTGCAAATTGTTGAACAGGCAATTAACGGAGCTAAACCTTCCTTAATTGATGACTCGGTTCGTATGACCAAGCGAGAGAAGCAAGTTATTGAATTGATTGCAGATGGTTTTACCAATAAAGAGATTGCACAAAAACTTCATCTTTCAACCTACACCGTAAAAAGTCACGTGCACAATATTCTTGAAAAATTAACGCTGCATACTCGTGTGCAGATAGCAAAACACGCTCATCTTTCTGACGCTTACAAAACTGCAATAGATTCAACTTCATTAATCAGCGAATAATTCCTTCTGCCTTTTCACCCAAAAGATGTAGTCCCTTTTTCATCCTTTTGCCTGATTGAACTACTTTTATGTTCTTCATAATTTATCTTCAAAATTAAAACGTAAAAGAGACTTACTATGCTTGTCAAAATTGCACTTGTTCTGATAATATTTTGGTTAATTGGACTTCTCATGCCTCACTCTATAGGTAATGTTATTCACATTCTTCCGGTAATTGCAATTGTTATGATTTTATTTTCTGATCGCAGGCGGATGTTGCGAGGGAACGATTAAAAGAGTTAAAACGTAATAATGATCAAAGAGGATTGAACTGATTAGATTTGCAACTTTAGCTTTAAGTTCATAATTAATCAATTAGATTTTTGGGAAAAGCGAAAACGATTTTTTACAATAGCCTAAAAATTTGAAAAAACAAACCATAGAAAATTTATGTCGGTGATATTATGACAAATACAGATGATAGACAACACCGTTCAATCCTGCAAAGGATTGCACACCGAGTGATGATAGAAAGAGGGCTTCTTCCTGATTTCACATCCCAGGAAATGGTTGAGCTAGATGGAATCCACGGACCTGCATTAACAGTTGAAGGATCGACGCGTGATCTAAGAAACCTTGTTTGGTGCTCCATAGATAACGACGATTCACTTGACCTGGATCAGCTTACCGTCGCAATGCCAATGGCAGGAGATGCAGTAAAAATTCTTATTGCCATTGCTGATGTAGATGCAATCGTAAAGAAACAATCGGCGCTTGATGATCATGCAAAACATAACACCACTTCGGTATATACCGCTGCGGAGATATTTCCAATGCTGCCCGAGAAACTCTCAACTGATCTTACATCTCTCAAATTTGAATCAGACCGTCTTGCCATCATTGTTGAAATGATTATCGGTAGTGATGGATCGCTGCAAAGTTCAGATATATATCAAGCGATAGTTCATAATAGTGCAAAGCTTACTTACAACAGTGTTGCTGGTTGGCTGGAGGGTAGCGAGCCGATGCCGCAAGCAATCGGAAAAGTTGAAGGTCTCATCGAAAATCTTAAACTACAAGATGACGTTGCACGAAAGCTGAAATCTCTCCGGCACTTACAAGGTGCGCTTGATCTAGAAACGATAGAAACTCGTCCCGTATTTGAAGGAGATGAAATCAAGGATTTGGAAGTTGATAGAAGGAACAGAGCCAAAGATATAATAGAAGATTTTATGATTGCGGCAAATGGCATCACCGCACGTTATCTTGCATCCAAAAAATTACCATCTTTGCGGCGTGTTGTCCGTACACCCAAACGGTGGGATAGGATTGTCGAGCTTGCTTCGGAACAGAAGTTCAAACTGCCTGAACAGCCAGATTCAAAGGCATTAGATCAATTTCTGTTATCAGCTAAAGCCACTGATCCTCTTCGCTTTCCCGATCTTTCACTCAGTGTCATTAAACTCTTGGGTGCCGGTGAATACGTAGTAGAACTTCCGGGAGACGACTCTGCCGGGCACTTTGGTCTTGCAGTTAAAGATTATGCTCATTCCACAGCACCTAACCGCCGGTATCCCGATTTGATTACGCAGCGGCTGCTAAAAGCAGCAATGGTTGGGCAATCCTTGCCATATACGAACGATGAATTGGAGGAGCTTGCAAAGCATTGCACCGAAGAAGAGGATGCAGCAAAAAAGGTTGAACGACAGGTTGGAAAATCCGCAGCTGCTTTGGTGATGGAATCAAAGATTGGAGAGCAATTCGAGGCCATTGTTACCGGTGCATCTGATAAAGGTACGTGGGTACGTCTTTTGCATCCACCCGTTGAAGGAAGGCTCATACGCGGCTTTGAAGGCTTAGATATTGGTCACAGACTCCGTGTGCAGTTGATTCTTACAAATGTAGAACGCGGATTTATTGATTTTAAAAAAGTCTAATAAATATGATTGCAGTAAATATGAAAAAGAAAAATCTATGACTTCGAAAAAATTCTGCAGATGAACACTAACTAACTTGCGGCGAATATTTAAATAACTCAAGTTGACCGTATAAATTTCTCATTTATTAAAAACCGTTGAAACGGTTACGATATTAAGTTTTAGTTTTCGGTAACCCACGACTTAAGAGGCTGTGTGAAAATTGTGTTTGTCACTTCAACCGGAGGGAGAAGTCTTATAATTCGTTCAGATTTCTCAGTCAAAGACTCCTTCGAAATGACATTTATAGAGTTTTCACACAAGCTCTTAAGTCGTGGGCTGCCCAAGAAAAGACAATATTACTAACCGTTTTAACGGTTTACCAAACTAAGCGGTCAACTTGAGTAAATAAGATAAATCAGTATGGGAAGAATACTTCAGCCAATTTATTGAAAAGGTAACACAACCAAATAGCGGGCAACTTCAACCGAACGATGTAGTTCCTTTTTCATCCCAATGGGGGATTGATCCACAATTCATTTCTTTATATCATTATTCAGCAGCATAAAGATCAGCAAAGCGATTAGGCTAACAAGATTAGATTCTAATTTATATTCGTGATTGGTTGTTCGGTGCTCAGATAGCTGCAATTTAAAACGGTATTTAACCAGGAAACCGGAATTAACATGAAAAACAATTCTATATATATCATTCCACTTATTTTTTTATTTGCCACATTGGTTAACGCTCAATCAGACAAGGAAAAAATTGATTTAAGTTCAAAATCATATTTCCCAATCAATAATGATATAACATTAGTCTATACATCATCATTTGGTGAAAGTATGACAAAATATTTTCAGGATGGTGAATTTACTATCACCTCAAGTGAATCTGATAAATTTAAGTATAAACAAACTTTGATGATTAAAGAAAACGGAGTTTATGTAAAAGAGACTTATCAGTTCTTAAAAATATTTTTGTTTATTAACAAAGAAGCAACGTTCACTTATGGAAAACCTTTGTTACGATTCCCTCTCCCTTTGTCACCGGGTATGGAGTGGAAATGGGAAGGGGACGAATTTTCTGATGGTGATGTGAATAAAGTGAAGGTTACCGGAAAAGCTCTTGATAAGGAATTTGTTACAACAAAAGCCGGAAGATTCGAAGCAATAAAATTAGAGACTGTTGTGGAAGGTTCTTCCAGTTCTAAAAATAGAGTAACTGAATGGTATACTGAAGGAATTGGGTTAATAAAGGCAAAAATAATAATTGAAGGCGGTGGAGTGATGGGAGTTCTAAGGGATTTTCTAGGATATGGAACCATCGAATTTGAATTAAAAGAAATAAGGGAACAGTAAAAGAATAATTATCACGTTTACAAAATCCTAATCCACAAAACCAAAATTTAAAACTGAAACAATCAGAAAATATTTTAACATCAAATAGTCTTTTTTCTGAATAAGTACCAAATAAACTCACCTAAAGGATGTAGTTCCTTTTTCATCCCTTTGCCCGATTGAACAATCCTGAATTACTTCATATCATATTATCGTAATAAAGGAATTATTAGGTGAAATATTTATCATTTAAAATTATTAAGGAGTTAATAAATGAATAAGCTGAAAATTAAAGGAAACTGGAATGAAGCTGCAGGTAAACTAAAGCAACAATATGCAAACTTAACTGATGATGATTTACTTTTACTAAAAGGTAAAGAAGAAGAACTATTGGGAAGATTGCAAAATAAGCTTGGGAAAACCAAGGAAGAATTACAGAAAATAATTTCGAAATTATAATAATTGGTTTGTCGGGAAATTTAATGCGCTCTAATTGCACAAGTTTGCCGGCATATATTCTAGAATAAAACATGCAAAGAAGTATAAAAAACTTACAAGGAGAGTTATGAAAAACAAATATTTCATCTTCGCAATTACATTGTTAATTGCAGGATCAGTTTTCACCGGTTGTAACGTCAATCGAGAAAAAAAAGTAGAAGATGCTAAAGAAGATGTTAAAAAAGCAGATCAGGAATTGAAAGATGCGCAAGCTCAATATGAGAAGGAATGGCAGCAATTCAAGAGCGATGCTGAATTAAAAATTAATGCTAATGAAAAAAGAATTGATGAAATCAAAGTGGAGATTAAAACAGCAGGTGCAAAATTCAAAGCTAAATATGAAAAAGAAGTTGTTGTGTTAGAACAAAAAAATATCGAGCTAAAGAAAAAGATAAGTGAATATAAATATGAAGGAAAAGATAAATGGGAAGAATTCAAAAAGGAGTTTAATCGTGACTTGGATGTTGTTGGAAATGCGATCAAAGATATATTCACCAAAAAAGATTAGCTATTAAAGAGACTTCTGAAAAATGAGAACTACTTGTCAATGTCATTTTGAATTCATTTCAAAATCTCATAAAAGATGCTGAAATAAATTCAGCATGACCACGGAGAAGCAATTTTTCAGAAGTCTCTAATAAATTAATTTAATTGAGATCGATGCGGCAACTAAGGCAGCAATGATGTTGGTATATATCCAAGAATAAAGTATTTAAATATTTCTAAAAAAATTATAAGGAGAGTTATGAAAAACAAATATTTCATCTTAGCAGTTATGGGGTTAATTGCAGGAGCAATAGTAACAGCGTGCAGCGTTAGTAAAGAAAAATCACTAGAGAATTCTAAGGAAAACGTCCAACAGGCAAATGAAGATTTGAAAG
This sequence comes from Ignavibacteriaceae bacterium, assembly GCA_036170275.1. Taxonomy (GTDB): domain Bacteria; phylum Bacteroidota; class Ignavibacteria; order Ignavibacteriales; family Ignavibacteriaceae; genus IGN3. The sequence goes on along the minus strand of JAVHOU010000103.1, from coordinate 39,403 downwards.
TTGCGCAAGCTCAATATGATAAGGAATGGCAGCAATTTAAGAGCGATGCTGAAGTAAAAATTAATGATAATGAAACCAGCATTGATAAATTCAAGGTGAAGATTAAAACGGCAAGTACAGATTTCAAAGCCAAATATGAAGAAGAAGTAGTTGTATTAGAACAAAAAAATGTCGAGCTGAAGAAAAAGATAAGTGAATATAAATATGAAGGAAAAGATAAATGGGAACAATTCAAACTTGGGTTTAATCAGGATATGGATATTGTTGGAAAAGCAATAAAGGATTTATTCGCAAAAAAAGATTAACCAGTAATGGTTTTTAAATTGTAAGGAAAATGAAATGAAAACTATATGTTTTTTACTCTTGTTGTTTTTAGTCCCGATATCACTTCAGGCTCAGTTTAAACCTGTGTTTGATAAAAAGATATCACTAAATCAAAATGTATGGTCAGGCGGACAGATATCAATAAATAAAATTAATCGTTATTCTGATATAACCCCTAAAGCTAATAAAACATCATTAGCAGATACCATTAATACTTCTTTAACGGATACTATGAAGTATAATATGTACGGTGATTTGCTGAATGACAATCCGTTGTATAATGAGAAATCTTCTCCATGGATGATTGTTTTCAGAGTTACCATGTCTAATATCTCCACCTTTTTAATTGACAGGTATATCTTTAACTATAATTTTTCGAGGGTTGGATTTAATAGCTGGAAACATAACATAAAAACTGGATGGGAATGGGATAAAGACAGGTTTGGTATGAATTATTTTTTCCATCCTTTTTCCGGAGCCATGTATTTTAATTCAGCGCGTGCAAACGGTTATTCTTTTTTCGAATCCGTACCCTTTACACTTTTAGGAAGTTTAGAATGGGAATATTTCGGTGAAAATACTCTTCCTTCATATAACGATGTCATCAATACTCCCGTCAATGGTATTTTTCTTGGAGAAATGTTCTACCGATTGGGCTCAAATATTCTGGATGATCAATCAACCGGATGGGATAGATTTTTCAGGGAAATGGCTGTTGCCGTTATGACACCCACAAGATTTTTTAGCAGACTTTTGCAAGGAAAACTTACCAGGTTAACACCAGAAGAAGTATATCAGAAAGAACCTCTTAACATAACATTAGCGGCTGGGTATCATAGAGTAAACGTAGGCAATTCAAAGGAGAAGGGAAGCAACAGTTTTAATTTTAATCTCCATTTCGATTACGGAAACCCGTTTGAAAAAAGATCGCGTAAACCTTTTGATTATTTCAAACTCCGGACAGATTTAGATTTTGGAGTGGGAAGGAAAATAATTGACAATATAACCGGGTATGGAATTTTATTTGGTAGTAATGTTCAAACCGGTAATTTGGAAATGTTAGCCGGATTATTTCAGCAAATGAATTTTTTTGACAATAAAACTTTCGAATTGGGTACTATAGCTTTTGGACCCGGAGTAATTTCTAAGCTGCCATTGAGCAAGAGCAAGAATACTATTCTTTTTACCAATCTTCATGCCGATATTGTGCCTTTCGGTGGTCTTAGCGGTCGACATGGACCTGATACTTTACAAGTTAGAGATTATGATTATGCCGGAGGAGCGGAAATAAAACTTGAAAGCACTTTAAATCTTGGCGGGTGGGCTAACCTTACATTTTTGGGTTATTATTGGTGGTTGCATACGTATGTTGGAACTGCAGGGAATAGTTACATAGCATTGCTAAAACCAAGTGTAGCATTTAAACTTTTCGATAATGTGAGCGTTGGATTTGAACATTTAATCTATTACAGTGATAGATATCCACGTAATTTTGCAAGTGTTCATTCCGTAAGGACCGAACAGAAGATTTTTCTTCAAATATTTTTTGAAGAGTTTAAGTTCAAAAAATAAGACGATTTGTTATGATCTTTTAAAACAAAAGAAATATAATGGACATAATCATCAACAAAATTATTTTATCGTTTCTTCTGTTAACTTTGTGTGGATCTTCCTTGGCACAAAATCCAGTTTTAATGGATTCCGTGCGGCAGCTTAAATATAATTTCTCTCAATTCGGAAATGAGTCTTGGGACTACATAAAGCAACCGACTAAATGGAATGGAAGCGATTGGCTCAAATTAGGTTTGATAAGTGCCGGAACATTTTTAATTATAGAAACTGCCGATGAACCCATACGTGATGTAGTTCTAAAGAATCAGCAATACTACAACAGCATACCGATTAAAGCAGGCAATGTATGGGGTGATTGGTATCCCACAGTGATTTTAGCTGGTGGGTTTGCTTTACATGGATGGTTAGATGATAATTATTCTTCAAAAAAAATCGCTTTTGAAATTACTCAAGCCGGACTATATACCGAGATAGTAACACAGATAATTAAACATTCTCTTGGCAGATCCAGACCTTATAAGGAATTAGGTGCAACTACTTTTAAACCGTTTTCATTTCTTGGCTGGGATTTTACTTCGATGCCTGCGGGGCATACCAGCTGGGCATTTTCACTTTCAACTGTGCTTTCAAGAAATGCTAAGCAGGATTGGTTAAAGGTATTAGCTTATCTACCAGCAGTGCTAACATTTGTTGCTAGAATTTATCACGATAAACACTGGACATCAGATAATTTTTTAGCTGCCGCTCTCGGTTACTTTATTGCAACCTGGGTTGTAGATAAGCATGAGAAAAAGGAATCAATGATGGAAATCTCTTCAAGCTTTCCCCTTACTTTTATAATTCCACTTAACTGATCTGCCGAGGTGGATAGAATTAGTATGAACTGTGAATACACGCATAAACATAGGAACTGAATCACAATGCAAAAAGAATCTTCGTTAATAGTTTTTTCTTCCCGAAAAATCGGTGGTTGGATCGGTCAGTTAACACTCCTTCTAACAATCCTATATACATCTGCAACATTTGCACAAAATCCCGTTTTGCAGGATTCCTTACAACAGCTTAAATATACTTTCTCACAGTTCGGAAATGAGACCTGGGACTTCATCAAGCAACCGACTAAATGGGATGGAAGCGATTGGCTAAAATTAGGTTTGATAGGTGCCGGAACATTTTTAGTTATAGAAGCTGCCGATCAACCTATTCGCGATGCAGTTTTAAGAGATGGAAAGAATGATGCGAATGGGCTATTTATACCAGGAAGCCAAAAATATTACAAAAGTGTTCCGATTGAATTTGGCAGAATCTGGGGAGAACTATATGCGCCTATTGTACTCTTTGGCGGATTTGCTATTCATTCATTGATAGCGGATGATATTGGAACCAGGAAAATTGCTTATGAGATAGGGCAGGCATCGTTATATGCCGGCGCAGTTACTTTTTTATTAAAGACGGCAATTGGCAGGTCGCGACCCTATATGGAAGAAGGTAATACATCATTTCATCCATTCTCTTCACTTATTAACCAGGATTATCATTCGCTCCCTGGCGGGCATACTACTGCCGCATTTGTATTATCAACAGTTCTTTCAAGAAATGCTAAACCGGTTTGGTTAAAAGTTTTAGCTTATGTACCAGCCGTGCTAACATTTGTTTCCCGGGTTTATCAAGATCAGCACTGGACATCTGATGATCTTTTAGGTGGCGTATTCGGTTACCTTATTGCAACCTGGGTTGTAGATCTGCATGAGAATAATAAGTCCGCAGTAGAAATGTCTTCTACATACCCTTTATCTATTAGGATAGTGTTCTGAAATGACTTTATGGAAGATTTATGAAAAATAATATCAATTATTACAAAGGAAATTAATATGAATATTAAAAAGAATACACTATTAATCATTTTAATAGCAGTCATCGTGATTGCCGTGATTGTAATACTTTTATTATACACCGGTAACGGGACAATGATGAATAACGGAATAAACGGAAGAATGAATTAAAACAGATGGCTGCTTTATAGATACAAAAATAAAATTAGTTAAAATTTATCATAACAATTTTAAAGGAGAACGAAGATGAAAGGCAATGCAAAATTACTCACGGTACTTAATCAGCGCTTAGCAGATGAGCTGACTGCTATTAACCAGTATATGGTGCATTCTGAAATGTGCGAAAACTGGGGTTACAGTAAACTTCATATGGCTATTAGAAAACAGGCAATGGATGAAATGCATCATGCAGAGTGGCTTATCGAGAGAATCATTTTTTTAGATGGCTCGCCAACAGTATCCAAACTTAATGATATAAATATTGGTAAAACTGTTCCTGAAATGATCAGTAACGACAATAACGATGAACATGATGCTGTACGTACTTATAATGCCGCAATCAAACTTGCCCATGAAGTTGGTGATGAAGGCACTGTTGACCTGATAACAAAGATACTTAAAATGGAAGAAGGTCATGTTGATTGGGCAGAAATGCAGCGCTCACAGATTGAGCAAATGGGCTTGGAGAATTATCTGGCAAATCAAAGTGACGTTGCAGCTACTTGATTCAATTGAATGAGATGTTAAGACAAATTTCTGATAGAGGTAAAATAAGATTGAAAAATGAGACTGTCTCAAAAGCTATTGTTTATGTGTCATTCCCCTGAAAACGGGAATCCAAAATCTATAAAACAGAATGGATTCCCACTTTCGTGGGAATGACAAATCAGTATTTTTGACTTATGAGACAACCTCTAATGACTGTAGTGCTTTTTTAATTATGAAAATAATTTATACTATGAAACAACATCTTGTAAAAATAAAATCAATTAAGAACATCACTCATGATGTACTGCAAATTGTTACTGAAAAACCTCAGGATTACAACTTCATTCCCGGGCAAGCCACTGAAGTTGCAATAAATAAAAAAGGTTGGAAAGATGAAAAAAGACCTTTTACTTTTACTTGTCTGCCTAATAACGATTACCTCGAGTTTACAATTAAAACATATCCTATGCATAAGGGTGTTACCAACGAACTTCTGCAACTTACAAAAGAAGATAAATTGATTTTGCATGATGTGTTTGGTGCAATCAGTTACAAAGGTGAAGGTATATTTATTGCGGGAGGAGCAGGAGTCACTCCGTTTATTTCCATCTTCAGGTATCTTAAGTCGAAAAATGAAATAGGCAATAGCAAACTCATCTTTGCCAACAAAACAAAAGGTGACATAATACTTGAACATGAATTTAAAAAATTATTAGGCAATAATTTCATCAATATTTTATCTGATGAAAAACAGAATGGATATGCATACGGGCAAATAACGGAAAGTTTTCTCAAAGCAAATAGCGGTGGTATCAATCAAAACTATTATGTATGTGGTCCACCGCCTATGATAGAGGCAGTAGAAAAGCAATTGATACATTTAAAAGTAGATGAAAAACAGATAATCAAAGAAGAATTTTAGTTGAGAATAAGGCAAAGGTTATGGAATCAGAAAAGGAACTTAATTTTAAAATACTGGAAATTACTATGACAATTCAGGAAAAGTATCCTGAACTATCTGAATATTTAGGAGAAATGCCGGTTACAATTCCTGATACTGAAAGCCCTGAAATAAACGTTGAGAATTTAAGTGCATATTTTGATTCACTTACTTCATTATTGGAAAATTATATTCGTGAACACAAACTGGAAGGCACAAAATAAAAATAAAAAAGTGGGTGAAAAACTTATTGTCCATAAATATTTAGTTTAAAAAAAATTAATACATGAATAAGAATTGATTAAAATTTAATAACAATAAAATATAAAGAGTAATACTATGCGCGATTTAGGAAACGATATCAAAATTACTGTAAACAATCTTACTGTCAGTTACAACGATGAAGGACCGGATGGAGCTCCGGTTATTATTTTCATTCATGGCTTTCCATTTAATAAGTCTATGTGGAACAAACAGGTAGAAGCACTGAAAAATAAATTCCGAGTGATTGCTTATGACGTTCGTGGACATGGAAACTCCGATGCCGGGACTATTGATTTTTCAATTGAGCTTTTTGTAAATGATCTGCTAAGCTTAATGGATACGCTGAAAATTAATAAAGCATTGCTGTGTGGATTATCTATGGGCGGATACATTGCATTAAATGCTATTGAAAACTATCCGGACCGTTTTGATTCACTTATACTGAGTGACACCAACTGCATATCCGATACTCCCGAAGTAAAAGAAAAACGAATGAAGACAATTGAAAGCATCAAGAAAAATGGGGTGGAAAAGTTTGCAGATGAGAGTATGAATAATTTTTTCGCACCTGAATCTTTATCAACAAAGAAAGAAAAAATTGCTGCGGTTCGAGAGATGATAGTGAATACCTCCAAGCAAACACTTTACAAAACCTTACGAGCTTTTTACGAACGTAAAGAAACTTGCAGCAGGCTGTCGGATATAAATGTGCCGGTACTTATCATGGTCGGAAAAGAAGATAAGATTACACCTCCTGCCGCAGCACAGTTGATGCATGAGAAAATTAAAGGTTCCTTAATGTGCATCATAGAGCATGCCGGTCATTTAAGCAATATGGAGAACCCCGTCGAATTCAATGAACAACTTAAGAAGTTTGTTGCATCGGTGTCCTTAAATGCCATTTCACCTACACGCAGCCGACAGCAATTGAATCCTAATACTGTGCAGCAACAAGATAAATTTACTACCAAAAACTAAAGGAATATAAAATGAAAAAAATACTTGATAAAAAAATTACTGGAATGGTCAGAGCAGAATATATAGAAGTAGAACCCAATGTGCATCTTCATCTGACTGATGCGGGCGAAGGCAGACCTATTGTGTTAATACACGGATGGCCGTTGAGTGATGAAATGTATGAATACCAATACAACGAACTGGTAAATAAAAACTTTCGAGTAATTGGTATTACGCTAAGAGGTTTTGGTAAATCTGATAAACCATACGGAGCTTATGATTACGATGTACATGCATCAGATATTAAAAAAGTTTTAGATAAGCTGAAAATAGAAGACGCTGTTTTAGTCGGCTTTTCCATGGGCGGTGCTATCGCAATTCGTTTTGTTGCAGCATACAATGGCGCTCATATCTCTAAGCTCGCTTTGATTTCAGCAGCAGCACCAATTTGGACACAACGTAAAGATTTTAAATACAATCTCCCAATTAGTGCGGTTGATGACTTAATTAAATTGAACTATAAAGACCGACCAAAACTTTTATCTGATTTCGCAAAGATATTTTCTGCTACCGAAACCTCACTAAGTGAAGGGATTGGTGGTTGGTTGAATGGAATTTGTTTGAGCGCTTCTTCTTATGCAACAGCTCAATGTCTAGTCGCTTTGCGTGATACAGACTTGAGAAGTGATCTGGTGAAAATATTAATTCCGACTGTAATTATGCATGGTAAAAAAGATAAAATATGCTCGTTTGATCTTGCTGAACAAATGAAAATCGGAATCTCTCATTCACATATCATTGCTTTTGAGAATAGCGGTCATAGCCTGTTTCTAGAAGAGACTCAAAAGTTTAATACAGAGCTGATCAAATTTGCAGGAGTATGAAATAAATGATTGATAATCATTCAAACAATCTTGAAATAATATTTAACAATAAAATTAAATGAAAAATTATATGATACCGATAACACTTTTCAGAATAATATACAGGATTGAATCAACGTTTATTGTCTTGTGAATAATAAATTAAAAAAGGAACCAACATGCAACGCAGCGTAAATAATTTAGTGGGCTACACCATCAGTGCAAAAGATGGTGAGTTAGGAATAGTGAATGAGTTCTTCTTCGATGATCTTACCTGGTCAATCCGTTACTTGGTTGTTAATACGGGCAATTGGTTGTTTGAAAGGAAAGTACTAATTCCTCACGCGGCACTGGGCATAACGGATTGGAAGTTGCGCACATTCCAGGTAAACCTTACGGTAGAACAGGTTCGCAACAGCCCTGATATTGAAACAGAAAAAACCGTAACTCGCCAGCACGAGATAGAATTGTTTAACCATTATGGGTTGCCGGTTTATTGGGGAAATGTATTGTACGATGGAACAATAGGTATGATTCCGTTTGCACCCATTAACGATAATATAACAGCGGATGAAGTCGATGATTCTAAGCAAAAAGTTTCTGATGATCCGCACTTACGCAGCACAAAGAATGTTAAGGGATATCACATTCATGCTAATGACGGAGAAATAGGACACGTGGAAGATTTTATTGTTGACGACGAAAAGTGGAACCTTTGCTTCTTGATTGTGGATACACACAATTGGCTGCCGGGAAGAAAAGTTTTTATATCGCCACGTCGGATTAAGAGCATCGATTGGGGCGAAGCAAAAGTTTATGTAAATCTTTCTCAGGAATCCATAAAGAATAGTCCTGAGTTTGATCCTGCTAAACTGTTAGGCAAGGATTATGAAAGAGGGCTATATAATTATTACGGAGAACATATAGATCATCTTAACTAATGCAAGGCTGTACTCAATTTTAATATTAATAATCGCGCTGTTAAGCCTGTACTAATTTGATGAAAAATTTTATCGAAAAATTGTAAAATGAAAAACTTTAAACTATTGAGCCCCTATAAATTAGGGTTCACTGATTTAATCCGAAGGAAAGAATAAACATGACAAAGAATTCAAATAATAGATTCAGTCTTTTTAATTTCATCATTATTTCATTTGTTATTATCGGTGTAGTGAACCCGATATATGCTCAATCTTCTGAAAGTGATTCTTCATTTCATCCTTACCATGTTAACTACTGGGTAACGGGTGGAATCATAATCGGAGGGCTTACGTTGGAAAAGATTGGAGTACCCTGGATATCAAACAAATCTCCAATTTCACTTGCAGAATTACAGAATTTAAACAGAGATGATATTACTCCAATTGACCGTTGGGCTTTGAATTTTGACCCCTCGAAAATGAGCTATTATAAAAACCTTTCAAGTCAGTTACTTTCAGTTTCAGTCTTTCTTCCAGTTCTCACTATGCTGGATGGAAATATTAGGCAAGATTGGTTGGACGTACTTCTGATGTATATGCAAACCCAAACAATTTCAAATAATTTTTACCTTTATAGCCCATTTGGAGCAACTTTTCAAAATAGATTACGTCCAGTTGTTTATTATGAGTCAGTTGACTTTGGGGAAAGAACATCACCTAACAACCGGAATTCACTTTATAGCGGGCATGTTGCAGCTACTACAGCGGCTTCTTTCTTTACCGCAAAGATATTTTGTGATTACCATCCGGAACTGGGATGGAAAAAATATCTTGTATATGGTGCAGCGGCAATACCACCTCTTTTGATGTCATATTTTAGATTGGGATCACTCGAACATTTCCCAACCGATTTATTAACTGGGATTGGAGTTGGAGCATTATGCGGCATATTAATCCCTGAACTTCATCGTGTACAAGATAAGAACATTTTGCTAGGGGTATATTCTTCATCCGAAGCAACAGGAATAGCTGTAAAATGGCAGCTAAATTTTTTGAAATAGTAGTCTATGGTTCATTTAACTTATTGTGTCTTTTACAAAGTTATGATGTGATTAATGAGTTAGTACAAATTAGATTAATGTTTTTTTTGAAGGAAAAGTAAAATGAAAAACGCTAAACTATTGAGCCCTTATAAACTGGGAAACATTCAACTTAAAAATAGAATTGTTATGGCTCCTATGACGCGCTCTCGTGCAATTGGTAATATTCCAAACCAATTGATGGCAGATTATTATGAGCAGCGTGCTTCTGCCGGTCTTATCATTACTGAAGGAACTTCTCCTTCGCCAAATGGTCTCGGTTATAGCCGTATTCCCGGAATCTATAGTGATGAGCAGGTGGAAGGGTGGAAGAAAATCACAGATGCCGTGCATTCCAAAGATGGGAAGATATTTTTACAGCTTATGCATACTGGGCGTATCAGCCATCATGAAAATATGCCGGAAGATTCAATAATTATTGCGCCCTCTGCTGTTAAACCAGCCGGACAAATGTGGACAGATGCTAATGGACTTCAGGATTTTCAAATCCCAGCAGAAATGAATATTGTAGAAATAAAACATACAAAGCAAGAATATATTACCGCCGCCGCTAATGCAATAAAAGCGGGGTTTGATGGTATAGAATTGCATGGTGCTAATGGCTACCTATTAGAAGAATTTTTATCTCCGTTTAGTAATATTAGAAAAGATAACTATGGCGGCAGCATAGAAAACCGTTGTCGTTTTCTTTTGGAAATAATTGATGGCACGATTGAAGTGATTGGAAAGGATAAGATTGGTTTACGCTTATCTCCTTATGGCGTTGCGAGCGATATGCATTACTATCCCGAAATTGAAAACACATATAAATATCTTGCTGAAAAACTTAATAGTCTGGGAATACTTTATATCCATTTAGTAGATCACAGCAGTATGGGTGCGCCGGAAGTTCCTCTTGAAATTAAAAAAATTATTCACAAAAAATTTGAGCACACAATTATTTTAAGCGGCGGATATACAATGGAACGCGCTAAAAGTGAATTAGAAAGTGGGCTTGCGAACCTTATCGCATTCGGTAAACCATTTATTAATAACCCTGATCTTGTGGAGAGATTTGCTAACGGTTGGTCATTATCAAAAGAACTTGATATGAATACATTTTATTCTCGAGGTGAAAAAGGATATACCGATTATCAAATTCACAAAGCGATAGAACATCAGAAATCCGTGTCGGCGGAAATATGATAAACAAACAAATTCTAAAAGGAGAAGTGCTATGTCATTAATAACACTAGTAATTGTTTTGGTAGTTGTTGGGGTTATACTCTGGCTGATTAACAGCTACATCCCGATGCAGTCCACCATCAAGAAAATCTTGAATGTGGTAGTAATTATTGTGGTGATTCTATGGCTATTGAGTGCCTTCGGAATTATAGGAAGCCTTGATACAATTCGTATCGGACGATGATATTCGTGGATGTCGTTGCGAGTGATGCCGCTGAAACAGTTTCAGAACTAAAATATTTTAGGTTCTCATCGGGATAAATCTTGATGAGAACTTAATAAAAAATATTATAACCATTTTATCCTTGCGTCTGTGGTGAGAAGGTTAAAAGTGAATTGGTCAACTTGAGTAGTTTATTTAATGGTAGCCGAATGAGGGAAAAAATTACTTTATTGATTCCTATCAAGTTCCATTTACAAATTTGAGCACTGTACCTGGGAATCCGTCCCGTCAGTAGTAAATTACTCACCTAAAAGATGTAGTTCCTTTTTCATCCCTTTGACCGATTGAATTACTTTATTGCCCTTCATAATTTATTATCAAAATTAAAACAAAACTGAGAATTACTATGTTTGTCAAAACCGCACTTGCTCTGATAATATTTTGATTGATTGGGCTAATCGCACCATACCATACAGGTGCAGTTATTTATACTCTTCCGGTGATTGCAATTGTTATGATAATGGTTTCTGGTCACCGGTGGCGATTAGATAATCCAAATGAAAATTAAACATCATATTGGGAAGGGAAAGACTATGAAAAGTACATCTTCACTCAATGCACGAATAGATGAATTACTCGAGAAGAAGTTATCTAATTGTGAATGTAACCCTTGCAACTGCCTCGAGCTAACAAAGGATCAATACTTTCAGGAATTGAAAGATATTTTAAAAAGATTTAATATAGCAAAGTTTGCTTTTTATCGGCGACAGAGAAAAAGGGTCTTCTAATAAGTTTAAGAAATGATTGTTCTAAATAGTATGTAAAGTAAAACTGAAAATTGTTAATTAATTTCACAAAAAAAGGAGTAGTTATGAGTACGCACATTAATGAAGGCGCAGTAAAAGTAATTGAAATCATTGGTATTTCTTCGAAAAGTTTCGATGATGCAATTGCTCAAGCATTAAATAAAGCTTCAAAAACCGTTAAGGGAATAACTGGATTTGAAGTAATAAAACATCTGGCAAGTGTGGAAGATGGAAAGATAAAACAGTACAAAGTCAATCTTAAACTTGCTTTCCCTGTTGTCTAAAAATTGTAAAGTATAATTATATCTCTACAAATTAAATGCAGTCCTGTTTTAATATTATTTTCAGGAGGTTTTATGAAACTCTCGTTTTATTATCTATTAACTATTATTCTATTACCTATCACATCAATTTTATCCCAGAGTGGCAACACCTATGTAGGTGCTGAAACTTGTGGTATGTGCCATAAAACTGAAAAGCAAGGCAGTCAGTTTTCAATCTGGCAAAACAGCGCACATGCAAAAGCATTTGAAACTTTGAAAACGGATACAGCTAATCAAATTGCAAAAGAAAAAGGTTTTTTAAAACCAGCGTCTGAAACCTGGGAATGCTTAAAATGCCATGTAACAGGTTATAATCTTGATGCAACAATGTTAGGTAAGAAATTTAAAGTTGAAGATGGCGTTCAATGTGAGACTTGCCATGGGGCCGGATCAGCTTATAAAGATATGAAGGTAATGAAGGATAAAAAGTTAGCAATCGAAAAAGGATTAATTGTTCCTGATAAACTTGAGGAATTTTGTATAAGCTGTCATAACAATGAAAGTCCGACATTCGTAAAGATGGATTTTAATGAAGCCTGGAATAAAATTAAACATGATATTCCAAAAGAATAGAAATAATTTTATTTACTCACTTCACCCAAAGGATGCAGTTCCTTTTTCATCCTATTGGTCTATTTCATTACTACAGTTTATTGAATATGTTTTTAAAGGTTAATTAACTTAATGAAAGGATTTACCATGAAAGCAATAATAGCTTTTGTATCAGTCTTAATAATGTTTGTTCTCGTTATCCCCATAAATGCTGGTGGAAAAGGTGAGCTACAAAAACATTTCAGCAATGTTGCAAACAAAGTTAAAGCAACAGAGAACGTGGCAGAAAAACGTGCGATCCTTGAAAATTCATTTAAGGATATGTCCGATGCTTTAAGCAAAGTTCAAAGTTCTTTCTTGGTTTCTAAAGAAGATCAGGATGGTATTGAAAATCTAAAGACTATACTTAAAGAAAACCAGGATGAGCTTGCAGGAATTAATGGTTATGAACGTGTGCCGGATTCGCAGCTCAATAATTTTTCTAATTACGTAGTACAAAATATGGCTCAAGCTGATCAGATGATTACTATCAGTCTTGTTGCGGCATTATTGATCATACTTATACTTGTACTTGTGTTGTAAAATCTTCCTACAAGCGGTCATCTAAAAATGCGAAACCTGAAAAATCAATCGGATAAGGGCGCCTCGCAATCCATATTCAGGTTAGGGATAGGTTGCGTGGTGCTCACTATTCTTCTATCCTCATGCAGCCCTAAACTTTCTGTTCTGGAGGAACCTCAACAGCAAGAATACAAACAGTTCAAAACGAAGTATTCAATTATATTCATCATACACGGTGATGGTGACTATTTATACCTTGATGCTAAAGACAACGAGTACAGCGCAGATGAAGAAACTGTGATGAATGCAAAAAAAGTTGCAGAGCAGAATCCAAATGCGGAGGTATTCATATTTCACCAAAAACCTAAAAAACACTTCCTGCTTTTTTTCCCTCGTCGGGATGGTGAATTCTATTATTATCGAAATGGACAGCTCATCGCAAATGAATTATATTGGCGCGATCAGGAAAAATCAAACTTCAATCTTGAAGTTGCACTTTATCGACAATATCACTCTGGCAATCAAGATAAGTTGATTAATATGTTTCTCTACTTTGGTCACGAAATCCCTGAGGCTGGTGGAGCAGGTTACGATGAGTCATATCCAGATCGGTCTTTCACTATCGATAATCTTGCAAGCGGGATGAAAAGCTTCACATCTGATTCTATAAAATTTGATCTTACAGTACTCTCTACTTGTTATGGAGGCACACCTTATACTATCGGTAAACTTATACCATTGACACAAACAATTGTCGCTTCTCCTGAAAATCTTTATTTATCATATTTTGATCTTTCGCCGTTGGAACGGCTGGATATTAATTTACATGATGGAAATGTACCGGCGTTTGCAAAAATATTTGCTCGCCAATCGTTTGATGAACTTACAAGTAATATTCAAACAACAGTTAGTGTTGCTGTGTATGATGTAAAGAGCGTGCAAAATTTTGTAAACTCTGTTCAAAAAGATTATAATCAAACATTAAATAGTTTGAAAGGATTGACACAAGCTAACCTGGCAGCGATAGAGCATTGCGATTGTGCTGACATTCCTGCTTACCAAATATCAACAATAAACGACGGAGTTGATGTTTTGTACCGACCAGCAAGGTTCGGAAGATCAAAAAATAAACAGAGCCATTCAGGATGGGAATGCTGGAAGTATTAGTTTTAAAATGTACAGCCGAACTAATCTTTTAGTTAGCTCTAAAATTGATTGGGCGTGCGGAAAGACATCCCATCATTTGAAGTTTACTAATCTAAAAGATGTAGTTCCTTTTTCATCCCTTTGCCCGATTGATTCATTTTATATCAGTATTTAATTTGAGATAGAAATAGAAGCAATTGAAATAATTTAATTAAATGAAAGGAATTTATTATGTCAAGTAATAATAGTCGTGCTAAAGGGTTTTTGATTGGATTTTTAGCTGGCGGTACTGTCGGGGCAATAGTTGCATTGTTAACAACTCCTAAAAGTGGTAAAGAACTCAGAGGAGATATAAAACAAAAATCTGGAGAATATTTTGATGAAGCTGATAAATATTTTACAGAGACAAAAAACAAAGCCGGCGAATTGATTAATGAAGGCAAAAGAAAATATGCAATGATAATGAATGATATAAAATCAAAACCTGAAGAAATGCTAAAAGATGCTGAACGAGTTTTTAATGACACAAAAGAAAAAACAAAAGATGTTCTAAATGCCGGTAAGGAAAAAATAGAAACAGAAACTGGGAGATTGAAATCATCAGTAAAAGCCGGAATTGACGCTTATAATGAAGCAAAGAAATCCTAATTTAAAAAAATGAACTTAACAGAAATTTTAGCAATCATATTGTTTATTTTGGCATCTGTGCTTATTGTAGCACTTATATATTATCTCTATCAGATAACAAAATCATTGCATTCCATAAATTTAAATTTGCAAGGGTACTCATCTAAACTTTTTCCACTTATACAATCGGTTCTTGAGTTCTCAGAAAAAGCAATTCATATTACTAATGAAATTGAATCTCAACTTCAAATAAGCAGATCAATAGTTAGCGGTATCAGAGAGCATACTGATAAGATTCTGAATGTAGAAACCAAAATTCGTAATGGGATAGAAGATGCTGTACTGCCTATAGTAAAAAATATAAGCGCTGTAGGTATAGGATTTGGTTCGTTTTGGAGAAACTATAAACGTAAGTAAACGAATTTTTCTTTTGAATAAATTTTTGGAAAATCAAAGCTACAATTAGCGATCAATAAATAATGCGAAACAATTTCGCAATGATCGCAAAAAGTTCAACGGGAAATCTTATATGCTCGGAACGTTCAGATTTCCTGCACATTAGGTTTAGTAAATAAATGTTTATAAATAATAAATAAGGTGAATTATGAAAACAAAATATGCGCTTCTCTCAACCATTCTGGTAATCATTTTAACAATAACCACATTTGGGCAAACCACACATGAAGTAAAGACAAAGATGATTACAAAGCAAAATGATATTTCGAGTGAGATGGGAAAACCGATCTTTGAAACTACAGTCGATAGTCTCAACACCAAAGTGTGGATCTTAACCCAGAAGGAATATAAAGAAGTGATGAAGACAAAAATGGGTGAGACGATGGGTAAGATGAAAGATAAAAACATGAAGATGAATAAGGCGACAAAGGAAGCGATGATGGACAGCTCGCATTATTTTATATTTGACGTAACGAATATTACAAATGGAAAAGAATTTGCCGATACCAGTGCTAAGGTAGAAATAGTTTCTCCGTCAAAGATAGTTTCTTCAGTGCATCTCCAGCCTATGATGAACCACTTCGGCGGTGGTGTATCGTTCAAGGAAAAAGGAGAGTACCTGTTTACTATTAATCTCAATGTTGGTACGGGATACAAAACTTCGCAGTTCAAGTACAAAGTAAAGTAAGCATTATTATAGGTTGAACACCAGAGTATTTATATGAACAGCCTGATTAGAATATCGCTTTATGAACTTTACAATTTTTCTTAAGGGAATCTTCATTGGTTTTGCGATGGCGGTTCCGGTTGGACCAATTGGAATTATGTGTATCCGCAAGACACTTACTGAGGGACGATTACGAGGATTAATAATTGGTCTTGGGGCTGCAACTGCAGATTTGCTTTATGGTTGTGTTGCTGCATTTGGACTTACTTTTATTGAAGATACGCTTGTTAGTCAAAGAATTTGGATTCGATTAGTTGGGGGAGCGCTTCTTCTTTTCCTTGGTGTAAAAACATTTCGTGCTCAACCTTCTGATCCTAAGTCGAGGTTTAAAATACATGGCAGTGGAATGCTTGGGTCATATCTATATACTGTTCTTCTTACGCTTACAAATCCATTAACTATATTTGCTTTTATTGCTGTGTTTGCTGCACTCGGTTTAGGAAATGGGCTCCGCTATTTTTCTGCATCAGCTCTTGTTGCAGGAGTTTTTATTGGCTCATGTTTGTGGTTCCTGCTTCTTAGTTCCGGTGTTACGCTTTTTAGAAATAAATTGGACGTAGTCGGACTGCGATGGGTAAACAGAGTTGCCGGCATTTTAATAATTATCTCGGGTGTTATTGTCATGACGAGTTTGTTATAAATATAATTTTACTTTTCCCGAGTAAGTTTATCTACAGTTACCAATTATTGAAAGCGGGTTGAATTTTATCAGATAATTATCATTCAAAATTCAAAGGAATGTTCAAGAAAGATATAACCAGTTCCTTCTTATAGTTTTTCTTCTAGTTTGTATAGGTATTCAATTTGTAATT
The DNA here is from genome assembly GCA_036170275.1 of Ignavibacteriaceae bacterium. Lineage (GTDB taxonomy): Bacteria > Bacteroidota > Ignavibacteria > Ignavibacteriales > Ignavibacteriaceae > IGN3. The sequence continues at coordinate 22,526 of JAVHOU010000103.1, read as the reverse complement.
AATGGTATAAAGGATTTGATATTGGATACAGGATTTTGGCAAAAGTTGTAACAATAAACTTTATAGAGATTCAAAATTCTATCAATATAATATTTATCTAAATTATTTAACGATAATGAACGTATCTACTAACATCTCAAAGAGAATTAAAAAATACTGGCACATACTTGGTCCTGGACTTATTACGGGTGCAAGCGATGATGATCCTTCGGGGATTGCAACCTATTCACAGGCAGGCGCCAGTTTTGGTTTTGCAACTCTTTGGACTACAATTATCACTTTCCCTTTATTGTCTGCTGTGCAGGAGATGTGCGCGCGAATCGGTATGGTGACAAAAGAGGGATTGACAGGAACATTAAAAAAGAAATATCCGAAGAGTATTTTATATCTAATGGTGGGATTTAGTTTTCCAGCTATTATACTCAATATAGGAGCTGACCTCCAGGGAATGGGTGCCGTTGCCAATTTACTCATACCTCAAATTCCAACTTTTGCTTTCAGTATTATTTTTACGGTTTTAATTATTTTCTTTATCATAAAATTTCCATATCAAAAACTTGCGGCAATATTAAAATGGCTTTGCCTTTCGTTATTATTGTATATCGTAGTTCCGTTCTTAGTGCATGCGGATTGGGTGGAAGTTATGAAAAGTACTTTTATTCCAACTATTCATTTTAACAAAGCTTTTTTCGAGATACTTGTTGCAATTCTCGGCACTACTATTTCTCCTTACCTGTTTTTTTGGCAAGCCACTATGGAAGCGGAAGACATCTCACATAACAAAAAAAAAATCATAATCAATAAACGAATTTTAAACGACATGAAGGTGGATATTGATTTCGGAATGTTATTTGCACACATTGTTATGTTTTTCATCATCCTTACAACGGGCGCTGTATTGTATAAAGCGGGTATCAGACAAATTGATACAGTAGGTCAAGCGGCAAAAGCATTGGAACCGTTGACAGGTAAACTTACTTATTTACTCTTTGCTGTCGGTGTACTCGGTACAGGATTTTTAGCAATACCTGCTTTGGCTGGCTCACTTTCCTACATTTTAGCTGAGACTTTTAATTGGAAAGAAGGGTTAGATAAAAAATTTCACCAAGCCAAAGGATTTTATATCACACTTATTGTATCGCTGATTGTTGGATTGTCTTTGGAATTTCTCGGCATAAGCCCGATACAAGCGCTTATTTACACTGCTGTTTTGTACGGCTTAACAGCGCCGGTGATGATTGCCGTAATTATGCACATTTGTAACAACAAAAAAGTAATGGGGAAATTTACCAACAAGAGATGGTCAAATGTTCTTGGATCAATAACGCTGATACTGATGAGCCTTGCTGCTGTTGCATTGATTTATTTTCAGTTCAAGTAGAATAACTTAATTTCATTTTTCGATTTACTATTTCTAATTCTTCTGCATATTCGATAGTTAACAACCAACTTCACAGTTATTAAATAGACCGTTTGGTTCTCCTAAAGATGTAGTCCCTTTTTCATCCTTTCGGACTATTTGTTTTCCAATGGCTTTAAATTATATTAAAATTGAAAATTAAAATAAAAGGAGTGTGAGTTATGAAAAAATCAATTTTGTTGTTCGTTGTTTTCGCATTAGCAATTTCTCTTTCTGCTCAAAATAAAAGTGAAGTCAAAGTAACCGAAAAAGTCAAAGCTACTTTTGCTAAACTTTATTCAGATATTAAAGAAGTAAAATGGGTAAAAGAAGGTAAAAATGAATTTAAAGCCGAATTCAAACAAGACAGCAAAGAAGTTTCTTTAATAATCGATGCTGAAGGAAATCTGAAAAAAACCAAATCAGAAATTTCTAAATCAGAATTGCCAATAGGGGTTGAAGAATTGATAGCAAAGAATCACAAAGAATGGGCAATTACTAAAACCGCAAAGATCGTTGATGCAAAAGGCAATATTACTTTCGAAGCTCAAATTACTAAAGACAAAATGAATAAACATTTGATGTTTACTAAAGATGGTAAACAAATTGTAAAAAATGAATCAAAAGAAGAGAAAGAGAAGACGAAAAAGTAATAGACATATTAAATCCATTTGAAGGCTGCTTAATTGGCAGCCTTTCTAATTTTAAGACTTACCCTCTAATATATTATGAAGACAATAAGAGATATTATCCTCCAATTTATTAACAATAAAAAACCTTTTCAACAATGGGTTTTACTTTTAGCATATCTTACTCAATGAATAATTGCATCTGTTTGTTGGGAGCAGGTCAGTTATATGAGTGATTGCAAAATTACTAGTGCCAGGTAAAGACCCCGGTGTCTGCATCGTAACAATTCTACTTGGAATTGCCGGTGAATTTTTTGCAACTTTTCTTGGTAAATTTTTAGGAATTTATTAACCTTGTGAAACTGCGGGGTTTTTTTTGGCGCAAAATTAGGAACTATGATTGTTTTATGGTTATATAAAAACTTCCTTAAAAGAAAAAAGTAAGACACTATTTATATCTTAACTAAAAGCTATTTAAATCTATTATTTCCTTCCTTTCTGAAGCTTTTTCTATTTCCTCCTCCTCAAATGAATGAATTTCTCTATAAATTTATTTCTTTTTCTACTCCGCTTAAAACATTACTCACCCAAAAGATGTAGTTCCTTTTTCATCCCTTTGACCGATTGGACTGCCTTATATCACTTCCTACTTTAACATAGAAATTAAAAATGTAAATTTAAACTGAAAGGATACTTACTATGTTGTACACTATCGCGGTTGTTCTGATAGTTCTATGGCTTCTTGGGCTACTCACCTCCTACACTATGGGCGGTGTTATTCACATACTGCTTGTAATAGCAATTATAATGATCTTAGTAAATGTCATTAGTGGTCGGCGTGCGCTTTGATAATGCATCTTTGTACATTGTAGTAAAGTAAAAAACCAATGAAGGATCGTTATTCAAAGTGATGAAAACGAAATGGGTAAAGGACTATTCATTAGTATACTAACAGGATTTGTAGTTGGATCAATTATTTCCATAAGATAATGGGGGTTTTATGAAAAAATATTTTGTGGTTGTGCTTTTGGGAAGGTAGTTAATAATAAGTTTTATAGAATCATCAACTAAAGGAGTTGTTATGAAAGGTTATGTGCAAAACATCGAGAGTATCGCAGTCAAGAATGTAGAATTTCGCCAAGTGCTTTACACGGCTAAAAATTGTCAGCTCGTTGTAATGGCGTTGAAGCCTAAGGAAGAAATCGGGGCGGAAGTACATAAGCTCGATCAGTTCTTTCGTGTCGAGGAAGGGACTGGCAAAGCCGTTCTCAATGGTGTTAGTACGGCGATTAGTGCAGGCTCTGCCGTGCTTGTTCCTGCCGGGATGAATCACAACATCATTAATAACGGTAGTGTTCCACTAAAACTCTATACAATCTATTCACCTCCAAATCATCGAGACGGTGTTATTCATCATTCCCGTGCCGATGCAGAGAAGGACAACGAACACTTTGATGGTAAAACGACGGAATAAATATTTGGATTGAACTCTGGAATTATTGTCAGTTCAAAGGAGGGCAAGTATATTCGCATGTGCAATAGCCTACTAGAAGCGGATTATGAGTGCCCCCGCGGCGGGTGTAATCTAAATACTTTCTCATTGCAAAGAGAGAAGTCACGTATCGTTACCCAATTTTTGGATGAAGCCAATCGCTGTTTCTAAATAAGGAACTAAATAATTATTACAGATCACGACAGTAAAAAAGTTCAAAAAAACGGTAAAGACTATATATAAAAATGTTCCGCACCTACAATTCTAAAAGAATGAATAGAGATTAATGATTCAAGAAAAAAATGGATAATTATATTTTTTGAATAAATTAAACAAGTAAACTTTTTGAACATTGATTTTGTAATGGAATTGAAATACAGAAACCTATTCAAACATGTAGCTCTTGGAATCTTAGGATTCATCGGGGCAAGTATTATCTTACTTATTACAAGTCGTTATGGCGCTGGTATAACGCCAGACTCCGTTGCTTATATATCTGCAGCAAGAAATTTAGCTGAAGGTCATGGTTTTCTTACTTATAATGGTTTACATTTAGTTGTTCAGCCTCCTCTATATTCAATCATTTTAGCTGTAATACAAAAAATAACATTAATTGACCCGCAAATGTTAGCAGGCTATGTTAATGCTGTTCTTTTCGGTTTCATAATATATTTATCCGGATTATTGTTATTAAGGTACTTGAATTCATTTGCCTTAATATTTTTAGGCACAGTATCGGTTCTGATTTCATATGCACTTGTTCAAGCTTCTTTGATGGCGTTGTCCGAACCTCTTTTTATTTTTCTTGTACTTTTATTTCTTTATTATTTTGGAAATTATCAAAAGAAACAGGATATCATTTCATTATTCCTTTTCTCAGTTTCAGCATCTCTCGCATGTCTTACCCGTTACACCGGTGTTATATTTATTTTAACAGGAATAATATCCATTCTGCTCTGGGGAAGGAATAATATTAAAGAAAAGATTTGGCATTCACTTATCTTCGTGCTTATCACTGTGTTACCGATTGGTGTTTGGATTGTCAGAAATTATTTTCTTTCAGGCACTCTTGTTGGGGAAAGAGCTGCATCTTCCTACACTCTATTTGATAATTTTATATTTTTCTACAACACTGTTCTTCCATGGTTTTTGCCGTCGAGTTCAACAGGTATCTATTTCACTTTTATTTTTTTAGTTGCATCAACTTGGATTTTATTTGGATTAGATCGGGACAAATCTTTAAACAGGGAAGCAATAAAACTAATTGGTCCAAGCCTTCTCTTTGTTTTATTCTATACCGGGATTATTGTTATTTCGTCAACCACCACTGCTTATGACCAGATATCTGATAGATTGCTCTCTCCAATTTATGTTCCCCTACTTTTCATTTTATTTTTCATCTTCGATAAAATCCTAAGTTGGCTGACAACATATTTTCATCTAAAATTAATAACTATTCTCTATATTATTGGTTTAGTTCTGTTCATAGGATATCCGGTAAAGAACACGATACATATTATTAAAGATTATATCCAGCAATCTGGATTGGGATATAGCTCCGATTCTTGGAGAAAAAGCGAAACTATCGAATATCTTAATAAGCATAAGCTGTTGGGGAAAAGTTATACATTTTATAGTAATGAACCGGAAGCAGTTTATATTCTGACAAATTTAGAAACCAGGTGTAGTCCTGCCAAAACATTTTACAACTCCGCTCAACTTTATAATAGTAATCTAGATCAAAAAGATATTTGGCTAAATGCAGAAAATGTATGTCTCATCTGGTTTGATAAAACTAATCGCAGCTACCTCTTTACAATTAATGAACTGCAAAAAAATATAAACATGACAGAAATTGCGCATCTGAAGGATGGAGAGATTTATACTTTTTCGGGTAAATGATATAGTCACGGACAATTCAACATCAAAAAGATGTAGTTCCTTTTTCATCCCTTCGCTCGATTGTATTGCAATACCCGTAATCATATCTTCTATCTGCAAGCATTAATTAAATGCTTAAATGATTTGTAAAATTAATCTAACAACAAAAAGGACAATTTAGATGTCTAATTTGGTAATATATTTAATAGGAACTGCATTTGTAGCTGGTGGATTAGCTTGGGCAGCTTATAAACTGGGTGCTTCGCCAATTTGGATTACCATAGGTGTTATCATCATAATTGGTTTGGGAATTATGGCGGCAGTATCAAAGACCAGACAGAAAGAAAAATCTGATACAAATGAGTAAAAAATAAAAAAGTTATTAAGTCACCTTACGCAGAAAATAGAAAGAGAACCCTAATTGTCATTCTGAACTTGTTTCAGAATCTGCTTTCCCTGAGAATTTTAGATGCTGAAATGAATTCAGCATGACAACTGCGTAAGGTGACTTATTAACATGTTTTATATAATTAACCCTATGTAAAAGTTATTTCCATTGAGTTTATTTTTTCTTTTAAATTAAATTCTACAAATACCGGTATTAGAATGTATCTCCTAAATTCATCGAGTGCTTATTCTATAGACATCTATATCAATTATAAAATGATTAGCTATGGTAATTAGAAAATCATTCTCTTGCAGAGATTCGGCACATTATTACAAATGTAGAATGACATAAAATCATCGATCTCTTCCATAGTCTCATCAAAAAGATGTAGTTCTTTTTTCATCCCAATGGATGATTTAATTACCAAAACAACTTTTGTAGATTGTTATTGAGTGGTAACAATAGTGTAAGTATCACTATGCCATATAATATTTTTTATATTCAGATTAAAAAATGATACATTAAAATTCTCTTTCCATTCCCAACGAAAAACTATGAAGGTAATCAACCCGAAAATAAATGAATCATTATCACGTCTTAAAGCACAGTTTAATGAGAGTTCCCTTAATAAAAAATTTGCTAATGGAGAACCACCGTTACGCTCCGAGTTGTTCAGTGCCGATCAAATGGAGCAGCACGGCAAAATACTAGCAAGTACACATACCTTAGTTTCTGTCCCTCATCCGGATCAAAATTTATTAAAACGCCTTGCTGAAAATGAAGACTTTCTTTTTGAAGTACACGATTTATTAACCGAAACTGTTAAGGCAAAACGTGCGATTACACCTGCCGGAGAATGGCTGCTCGATAATTTTTATTTAATCGAAGAGCAGATTCGTACAGGTAAAAAACATTTACCCAAAGGTTATAGCCGGGAATTACCGCGTCTTTTGAAAGGTTCATCAAAAGGTCTGCCTCGTGTTTATGATATAGCTCAGGAAATTATTTCACACGGTGATGGGCGCGTAGATCCGGAAAATTTAAACCGTTTTGTAACTGCTTATCAAACCATCACAACCTTAAAGATAGGCGAGTTGTGGGCAATCCCAATTATGCTGCGTCTGTCATTGATCGAGAATCTACGCCGTGTTGCCGTCCGGGTTGCAGCCGGAAGGATTGATCGAAATTTAGCTGATTCCTGGGCAGACAAAATGATAGAAATTGCCGGGAAGGATCCTAAGAGCTTAATTCTGGTAGTTGCTGATATGGCGCGGTCTGACCCGCCAATGACAACACCGTTCGTATCGGAATTTACACGAAGGCTGCAGAGTTTAAGCCACATTCTGGCGTCCCCATTAACCTGGATCGAACAGCGGCTTTCGGACTCTGGTCAGACGATAGAAAACTTGATACAAGTTGGTAATCAACAGCAGGCTGCCGATCAAGTCTCTATCAGCAATAGTATTGGCAGTCTCAGATTTCTGGAATCGATGGACTGGCAGAAGTTCGTTGAGGCGATGAGCACTGTTGAGAAAATCTTAATGGAGGATTCAAGTGGGATTTACGGACAAATGGATTTTACTACTCGCGATCGTTACCGGCATGTAATTGAAAAGATTGCAAAAAACAGTTCTCTATCTGAAGAAGAGGCAGCACAATTGGCAGTTCGCTTATCACAAGAAGGTGCTGCTTTAAATGGCACCTCTGATAGAACTGCACATGTCGGATACTACTTGATTGACAAAGGTTCGAAAAAATTTGAGATGCTTGCTAAAGTAAGATTCTCTGCTGCCTCAACTCTAAGAAAGATCAGTAACCGGATACCTTTATTATTATACAGTGGTTCGATTATATTACTGACGGCGCTCATCACCACCGGTTTATTGGAGAAAGCTTACGACGAAGGATTAAATGGTTTGCCACTTAAACTGATGGGTATACTGTTTTTTTTAGCTGCAAGTAATTTAGCGGTTGCGCTGGTGAACTGGCTATCAACAATGTTGGCAATGCCTCAACGATTACCGCGAATGGATTACTCCGAAGGGATACCACCGGTGTTCCGCACACTTGTAGTAATTCCTGCGATATTAATTGATGCAAAAAATATAAAAGAACTGATTGAATCTTTAGAAGTACGTTTTCTTGCAAACCGGGATGAGAACCTTCACTTTAGTCTTCTTACAGACTTTAAAGATGCCGATAAAGAATCCCTGCCTGAAGATGAACCGCTCGTGCAACTGGTACGTGAGAAAATTGAAGAGCTTAATAAAAAATACAAAGGTTTGCATAGCGATACTTTTTTTCTTTTTCATCGACCGCGGCAATGGAATCCTCGTGAGCGGATGTGGATGGGGTACGAACGTAAGAGAGGTAAGCTTGAGGAACTGAATTCATTGCTGCGCGGCGGTTCGAAAGATAGATTCTCTCTTGTTATCGGCAAGACTGAAGTTTTACCATTAGTGAAGTATGTTATTACTCTTGATACTGATACACAGTTGCCTCGTGATTCAGCCCGGCAATTAGTCGGAACGATGGCACATCCTCTTAATCGTGCTTGTTACGATGAAAAGAAACGTTGCGTAGGTAATGGATATACCATATTGCAGCCGCGTGTTGCAATTAGCCTTCCGGGAACCAATCGTTCGCGTTATGCACGCCTTTATGGAAGTGAACCGGGAATCGATCCATACACGCGAACCATCTCTGATGTGTATCAGGATGTGTTCGGCGAGGGATCATTTATTGGTAAAGGTATATACGATGTTGATATGTTTGGGCGGGTTCTCAATGGGCGGTTTCCTGAAAACCGAATTCTCAGTCACGATCTTCTCGAAGGGTGCCACACACGAGCCGGTCTATTGAGTGACGTAGAGTTATATGAGGAATATCCATCCCGATATATTACGGATGTAAATCGCCGGCATCGTTGGATACGCGGTGATTGGCAATTACTGAGATGGCTGCTGCCGGTCGTTTCAAGTTTTAACAGTGGTTTGCATAGAAACCCGCTATCAAGGTTATCGCTTTGGAAAATTTTTGACAATCTTCGACGCAGCCTTTCACCTTTGGCACTTGTACTACTTTTGCTGCTGGGCTGGACGGTATTGTCACAAGCCTGGTTCTGGACATTGGTTGTGATCGGAATTGTTCTGATTCCCTCTCTGATCATCTCAATTGTCGACTTACTAAAAAAACCTACAGATGTACTCATTCGTCAACATCTTGTTGCTACAGTGCGATCCACCAGTATGCATTTTGCCCAAGCAGCTTTTACTTTTGCAACACTTCCTTACGAAGCGTTTTTCAGCCAGGATGCGATTATTCGAACTTTATGGCGAATGTTAATTTCCCATAAAAAACTTCTCGAATGGAATCCGTCCAATGCTATAGATCGTAATAGTAAAACAAACCTGCTCAGTTCTTTTCGAACAATGTGGATAGCCCTGTTCATTGCTATTTCTACCATCATTTATTTCGTGTATTCAAAACAAGCTATGCCTGCAGTTGCTTTCCCAATATTATTTCTTTGGGCTGTATCTCCGGTTATCACCTGGTGGATTAGTTTGCCGCTCATACGACGCAAAGTAAAATTAAGTATTACTCAAAAATTATTTTTACGGGACATCTCCCGGAAAACATGGTCCTATTTTGAAACTTTTGTTGGTCCGGAAGATAATTGGCTGCCGCCTGATAACTATCAGGAAAATCATGTTGCTGTAATCGTACATCGGACATCGCCGACTAATATGGGATTGGCACTACTCGCAAATTTGTCCGCGTATGATTTTGGTTACATCACTACAGGACAACTCATTGATCGAACATCGAATGCATTTAAAACCATGGAAACCATGGAACGGTACCGGGGACATTTTTTCAACTGGTACGATACACAATCTTTGAAGCCATTGCCTCCTCTTTATATTTCATCTGCTGACAGCGGGAATATTTCAGGTCATCTGCTTACACTAAGTCAGGGCTTTCTTTCTCTGCCTGATAAAAAAATAGTTGGTCAACAACTGTTCGAAGGGATAAGCGATACTTTAAGAATTCTAATTGATGCGGCGGGAGAAATTGATAATGAAAAGCTCGTTCAACTTAAGAAGGATTTAGATTTAATGATGATTTCTCCATCCATTGACTTAGTGGATGTATCGCGAAGACTTAACAAACTAACAACAACAACTGCAGAAATAGAAAATGATTTTATTGCAAAGCATGATGGTGAATTAAAAAGATGGGCTCACGCGCTTGCTATGCAATGCTGCAGTGCTCTCGATGAATTGTCATTTCTAGCTCCTTGGGTTATTCTGCTAAATTCTCCAGACTTGGAGAATTATTTTTCCGGCTTTAATGAGATACCAACATTGCGCAAACTGGCAAAACTTGACGTGCAGTTGCTCTCCGACTTCGAGCATTCTTCAGACATTACCACTGAGAACAGCGAGCAGTTAGATAAACTTCAGAGACTTATCACGGAAGCTAGTGTTCGCGCAAATGAGCGTATTACAATGATCGAAGATCTTGCAAAACAATCAAGTAAACTCGCCTGTACGGATTATACTTTTTTGTATGACAAGAATCGTCATTTACTATCGGTGGGGTATAGTGTTAATGAAAGACGACAGGATTCCAGCTACTATGATCTGCTGGCTTCGGAAGCCAGATTGAGCAGCTTTGTTGCAATTGCACAAGGAGAATTGCCGCAGGAAAGCTGGTTTGCATTAGGGAGATTACTCACTACAGTTGGAGGTGAACCAATTCTACTTTCCTGGAGTGGTTCGATGTTCGAGTACCTGATGCCGCTGCTGGTGATGCCAACATACGAAAACACATTACTTAACCAGACTTATAAAGCGGCTGTAAAGCGACAGATTGAATATGGAAAAGAGCGCGGAGTTCCGTGGGGAATCTCTGAATCTGGTTATAATATTGTAGACGTTAATCTCAATTATCAATACCGTGCATTCGGTGTGCCTGGATTAGGGCTAAAACGCGGATTAGCTGAGGACCTGGTTATTGCACCCTATGCATCAGCACTCGCATTGATGGTTGAGCCGGAGGAAGCTTGTGTTAATCTTCAGCGACTTGCCGCCGATGGGTTGCTCGGAAAATACGGTTTCTATGAAGCGGTAGATTATACGAAATCACGTATGCCGCGTGGACAATCAAGTGTGATAATTAAGTCTTTCATGGCACATCACTCAGGGATGAGCCTGCTCTCACTTGCTTATCTGATTCTGGATCGTCCGATGCAGAAGCGGTTTAACTCAGATCCATTATTCGAAGCAACCATGTTATTACTTCAGGAAAGAATTCCCAAAGCAACGGTGTTCTATTCACGTGCATCAGGGCTATCTGATACTCCAACACAACTTAATAGTCCTGGAGTGCCTGTACGAATACTCAATAATCCTGATACACCAGTTCCGGAGGTGCACCTCCTTTCGAACGGAAGATATCATGTTATGATTACAAACGCTGGCGGCGGCTACTGCAAATGGAAAGATATTGCAGTTACACGCTGGCATGAAGATTCTACTCGCGATAACTGGGGTACTTTCTGTTATATCCATGATGAATCAAGCGGAGAATTTTGGTCAACCACACATCAACCAACGCTGAAACGATCGAAGAACTATGAAGCTATTTTCTCGGAAGGGCTTGCTGAATTTCGCCGACGAGATCAGAATTTTGATATGCATACAGAAATTGTTGTATCACCGGAAGATGATATCGAACTGCGCAGAATACATCTTACAAACCGATCCCGAACACGAAGGACGATAGATATTACGAGTTACACAGAAGTTGTGCTTGCAACTTCTGCTTCTGATAATTTACATCCGGCTTTCAGTAATCTATTTGTTCAAACTGAGATTATCCAGGAGCGACATGCAATTCTCTGTACTCGCAGACCCCGATCCGTAAATGAGAAAACACCCTTGATGTTTCATATGATGGTAGTACGTGGAGTGAACATAGAAAAGGTGTCTTTCGAGACAGACCGCACGCAATTCATTGGGCGTGGGAACACAACGGCTCATCCACAAGTGATGAATGATTTTACAGCTCTCTCTAATAATCAGGGCTCAGTACTTGACCCAATTGTTGCAATCCGATATCGCATAATTTTAGAACCTGAAGAGATTGCAACTATAGATATGATTTTTGGAATTAGTGAAACCCGCGAAGCAGCTTTAAGTCTTGTTGATAAATATCATGACCGCCGACTTGCAAATCGTATTTTTGAACTTGCATGGACACACAGTCAGGTGACGCTGAGGCAGATCAATGCTACTGAAGTTGACGCGCAGCTTTACGGACGTATTGCCAGTTCAATTATCTACGGAAATTCTTTCCTGCGCACCGACCAAAGTGTCATCATAAAAAATCGCAGAGGGCAGTCCGGTTTATGGGGTTATTCCATTTCCGGCGATTTACCTATCGTCCTATTGCAAATTGAAAATCCGGATAATATCAACATAGTACGCCAATTAGTTCAGGCGCATTCATATTGGAGATTAAAAGGATTGTCTGTTGACTTGGTGATCTGGAATGAAGATCATGCCGGTTATCGGCAATTACTTCAAGAACAAATTATGATGCTGATCTCTGCAGGTGTTGAAGCTAACTTTATTGATAGACCGGGTGGAGTTTTTGTGCGGCAAGCAGATCAAATATCTAACGAGGACCGTATTCTTATCCAAACAGTTGCTCGTGTTATCATCTCCGATCAACGGGGAACTCTTGAAGAACAGATAAATCAAATAAGAATAGCAAAAGCTCCGGTTAAGCGTTTCAAATCAATTCGAACCTACCACGCCAATTATCAGGATGATACTGTGCTGCCCCGCAATGATCTGATCTTCTTTAATGGTTTTGGCGGGTTTACACCTGATGGACGCGAATACATAATTACGACCTCACACAAACAAGTTACACCAGCGCCATGGGTAAATGTAATTGCAAACCCGAACTTCGGAACAGTAGTCTCAGAGAACGGTCCATCATATACATGGAGCGAGAATGCACATGAGTTTCGACTAACACCGTGGAACAACGATCCCGTTACCGATTCGAGCGGAGAAGCTTTTTACATTCGTGATGAAGAAACCGGACACTTCTGGTCACCCACGCCATTGCCTGCTCGTGGAATTGGTGCGTACGTTAGCCGCCACGGATTTGGCTACAGCGTTTTCGAGCATACTGAGGATGGTATCCGCTCGGAGCTTTGGATTTATGTAGCTACGGATGCGGCAATTAAGTTCTCGGTATTGAAATTACGAAACGAGTCCGGCAGATTACGCAAGCTGTCTGTTACAGGTTATGTGGAGTTGGTTTTGGGTGATCTACATTCAAAATCGAGCATGCACGTTATCACAAAAGTTGATCCCGGTAGTGCTGCATTATTTGCACGAAACCCTTACAATTCAGAGTTTGCTGATCGGGTTATCTTCTTTCAAACGGATAGTAAAACATTTACTATAACAGGCGATCGTAATGAATTTATTGGGCGAAACTGTTCACTAAGAAATCCGGCTGCTATGACCCGTTCACATCTTTCGGCTAAAACAGGAGCAGCTTTGGATCCTTGTGCGGCTATCCAGGTTCCTTTCGAACTGGCTGACAATCAAGAGCAAGAGATTATTTTTAAATTAGGTGCAGGCAGGAATAAGGATGATGCCATCAGCTTGCTGCGTCGCTTCCAAGGACCGACTGCCGCACGCACCGCACTAGAAGCTGTGTGGAATTATTGGAGAAAAACATTGGATGCAGTTCAAATCGAAACACAGGATACTTCTCTAAACATATTGACTAACGGTTGGCTCGTATATCAAACTTTAGCATGCCGCATTTGGGCGCGAACAGGATACTACCAATCCGGCGGAGCTTTTGGCTTCCGTGATCAGTTGCAGGATGTAATGTCTCTTATCCATACCGAGTCAAACGTAACTCGAAAACACCTGCTTCTTTGCGCAAGTCGCCAATTCCATGAAGGAGACGTGCAGCATTGGTGGCATCCGCCCGCTGGTCGAGGTGTGCGTACACATTGTTCGGATGATTACCTATGGCTGCCTTTAGCTGTGTGCCGTTATGTATTAAGTACGGGAGATACAGGTGTGCTGGATGAATCTGTATATTTTCTGGAAGGTCGAACAGTTAACCCAGAAGATGATTCGTATTATGATCTTCCAAACAGATCAGAAGAATCTGGAAGCCTATACCAGCATTGTGTGAGAGCTATAATCAATGGACTAAAATTTGGCGATCATGGTTTGCCGCTAATCGGCAGTGGTGATTGGAACGATGGTATGAATATGATCGGCATAAAAGGCAAAGGTGAAAGTATCTGGTTAGGATTCTTCCTCTATGAAGTGCTTATTCAGTTCACAAAAATTGCCAGTCAGCAAGGTGATAAGCAATTCGCTGAACGTTGTAAAAGTGAAGCGCACAAGCTGCAAAATAATTTAGAACAGAACGGCTGGGATGGCGAATGGTACCGCAGAGCGTACTTCGATGATGGTTCGCCACTCGGATCGGCAAGTAACCAGGAATGCAAAATTGATTCTATTGCGCAAAGCTGGTCTGTTCTTTGCGGTGCGGGTGATATAAAACGATCACGTATGGCTATGGAAGCTTTGGATAAAAACCTTGTCCGCCGCGAACATAAATTAATACAACTTTTAGATCCGCCGTTCGACAAATCAAATTTGAATCCTGGTTATATAAAGGGCTACGTCCCAGGAGTAAGAGAGAATGGCGGTCAATATACGCATGCAGCAATATGGGCGGCGATGGCATTTGCGGATTTGGGAGATAGTAAACGTGCATGGGAATTGCTGGCAATTATCAATCCGATTAACCATGCAAAAACCCCAGAAGGAATTGCATCATACAAAGTAGAACCATATGTAGTAGCCGCAGATATTTATGCTCTAACACCTCATACCGGTCGCGGCGGCTGGACATGGTACACAGGTTCGGCTGGATGGACATATCGGCTTATCGTGGAATCACTCTTGGGATTGATGCTTGAAGTAGATAAACTTCATATTGAGCCTTGCATTCCAGCGGATTGGAAAATGTATAAAATGCATTACCGTTTTCGCGAAACTATGTACCACATTTCCATTTTTCAAACACGTGGTAAAAATGCTGATTTGAATATAACCGTCGATGGAGTTCAGACTGTTGAAAGAATTATTCCTCTTGTTGACGACAGGCAGGGACATAATGTAGAAGTGAGGATAACATTACTTAGTTGATTAAATTAATCAACTTGTTACTTCGCATTATTGTTTAAGTTATTCGTTGTTTTAATTAATGATGAAAAATTGAAGTTTTCAAATTCAGACTTAAATGTTATGTTTTTTAAGCAGACTCACCCCGAAAGATGTAGTTCCTTTTTCATCCTTTAGCTCTATTGATCAGTATTTCATTCCTATCTATAATTAACATAGTGAACAATAGACCAGTTCAGGTATGATATGTTCATCGATAAAAGTTATAAACTATAAGAGAGGTTTTTATGAAAACGAATACAATAGATCTGATGACTTTATTAAAAAGGTTGACGTGTTTCCTTAGACTGATGCTGTTGGCTGCTTTAATTGTGCCTGCCGCTGCTCTGCCTCAATCATCACCAGCACCAGTGAATCTTGGAACATCCGGTGATTTTGTGATTCTCGCAAAAACAGGAATATCAACAACAGGAGTTACGTCCATTACAGGAGATATCGGTGTTAGTCCGATTGATCATACTGCTATAACTGGATTTGGATTAATATTGGATGGTTCAGGTACATTTTCAACATCCTCTTTAGTTGTTGGAAGAGTATTTGCCGCAGATTATACTGATCCCACTCCAACTAAGATGGGTACGGCTATCAGCGATATGGAGAGCGCTTATACAGACGCAGCCGGAAGAACATTGCCGGATTATACTGAACTGTATGCCGGAGATCTTACCGGTCAGACTCTCACACATGGTCTCTATAAGTGGGGAACTAATGTCCTTGTGTCTGCAGGTGGTGTCACTATCTCGGGCTCAGCAAGCGATGTATGGATTTTCCAGATAGCGCAGAATCTGGAACTGTCCAGCGGAGCCATTGTTACTCTAAGTGGCGGCGCACAGGCTTCCAACATCTTTTGGCAAGTTGCCGGTCAGGTCACTCTTGGAACGACGGCGGCAATGAAGGGAATTATATTGTGTCAAACACTGATTGCGATGAACACCGGGGCAACGCTGAATAACGGTAGAGCCCTCGCACAGACTGCAGTTACATTAGATGCTAACAGCGTAACTAGCCCAACGGAGATTACTGGTGTTGAGAATGGTTTAGTACCTCAAGAATTCGCACTATTCCAGAACTATCCGAATCCATTTAATCCTAGTACAAAAATTAAGTTTGCTTTGCCTGCTGAAATCTACTTAACGCTGTCAGTATATAATATAATTGGTGAAAAAATTACAGAAATATTTAACGGTAAAATAAACGAAGGATATCACGAGATGATGTTCAATGCTTCCGAGCTATCATCAGGAGTTTATTTTTACAAGATAGAAAGTGAAAATTTTAATTCAACCAAGAAGATGATCCTGATGAAATAAAATAAGTGAAATTTCATTTTATAAGAAACCGGGATGAATAACCCTGGCTTTATATTTACCACTTTAACTATTTCATTTAAATACTGCAATCTTATAATCCTGGTGCCTATTATAATCTTTAATAAAAGATGTAGTTCCTTTATCATCCCTTTGATCGATTGAATTCCCTTAGATTTCTGTGTAATCTAATATAGAAGAACTTATCAATTCGTTTATTTAAAATTTATTTTCTTTAACAGTAAGGAGTAAGTTATGAAAGCATTGGTATATCACGGACCTGGCAAACGTGCATGGGAAGAAAAGCCAAAACCCGCGATTAAAGATTCAACGGATGCAATTGTCAGGCTAATAAAAACAACAATATGCGGAACCGATCTCCACATCATGAAAGGAGATGTTCCTGAAGTGATTGATGGTCTAATACTTGGACACGAAGGAGTTGGAGTGATTGAGGAAGCTGGATTGGGTGTTTCGAATTTTAAAGCTGGCGATAAGGTTTTAATATCCTGTATTACTTCTTGTGGAAGTTGTGATGCGTGCAGGAAAGGAATGTATTCACATTGTGAAACCGGCGGCTGGATTCTTGGTCATTTGATTGATGGAACACAAGCAGAATATGTGAGGATACCGCATGCCGATACCAGTCTTTATCATATTCCTGATGGTGTAGATGAAGAAGCTATTGTAATGTTGAGTGATATTTTACCGACAGGTTTTGAATGCGGAGTTCTTAATGGACAAATCAAACCGGGTGAAACTGTTGCAATTGTTGGTGCAGGACCAATTGGACTTGCAACTTTACTCACTGCTCAATTCTATTCTCCTGCTGAAATTATTATGGTTGATTTAGATGAAAACCGATTGAACGTAGCTAAAACATTTGGCGCAACCAAACTTGTCAGCAATAATGCTGTTGAAGAAATAATGAAACTGACAGATGGAAAAGGAGTTGATGTTGCTATCGAAGCGGTGGGGATAGCTGCTACATTTGATATCTGCCAATCAATTATTGCAGCCGGTGGACATATTGCAAATGTTGGAGTTCATGGTAAAAGTGTTGAGTTACATCTTGAAAAGCTGTGGTCAAGGAACATTACTATTACAACCAGACTTGTTGATACGGTAACAACACCAATGTTACTGAAAACTGTTCTTTCAGGAAAACTACAACCGAAGAAGTTGATCACTCATCGGTTTGCGCTAAATGATATCATGAAAGCTTATGACATTTTTGGAAACGCTGCAAAAGAAAAAGCTATTAAGGTCATTCTATCTTAATTAGTCAGGGAAATACAACATGCAAATAGTTATTTAACACATAAAATGAAATCAAGGCAAAATACTTCTAACAAAATAATGAGGCAAAAAAAATGGAAGCGCAAAAAGTGATAGTTGGCGAATTTGAGAATGAGTTGTACGCTCAAATAGCAAAAAGGGATCTAGAAGCAGCAGGAATTAACGCAAATATACTTAAAGATGATACTGAAGTATTTATACTATTCTCGAATGAATCTAATGGAGTGCAACTGGTTATTCCAGGAACTCAGATTGAAAAAGCTAAAAAAATACTTGAAGTAAAATTTATTTAACAAATCAAGGAAAGATAAAAATTATGAACTTAAAGTTTATTGGTATAATAATAATGGCTGTTGGTTTGATAATGACTTTATATACTGGATTTAATTATGTAACAAGAGAAAAAATCGTGGATATTGGCGGCATTGAGATTTCAGCCGATAAAAATAAAACTGTAAGCTGGGATTCATTTATGGGTGTGGGAATAATGGTAATTGGCGGGGTTGTTTTTTTAGCTGGTAAAAAGAAATAGTTATCACTCAATTCAAGATGATACGATCTACTCAATCAAAGGATGTAGTCCCTTTTTCATCCTAAAGATTGATTGAATTTTGATTACTAATAGTTCATAATGTACTTAGATAAGAATTTAAAATTCTTGATAGGAAGTTGATTACATTCAAGGAGTAACATATGAATATACTGATGGTTTATCCAATGTATCCAGACACGTTCTGGAGTTTTAAACATGCTTTGAAGTTTGTTTCAAAGAAAGCAAGTTTTCCGCCGTTAGGACTTTTAACAGTTGCCGCACTGCTGCCCAAAGATTGGAATAAAAAACTAATCGATATGAATGCAAATCAGTTGATGGACGATGATATTCTTTGGGCAGATTTAGTTTTTATCAGTGCTATGTCAATTCAAAGCGCGTCCGCCAATGAAGTAATTGAAAGATGTTTTAAGTTAAATGCAAAGATCGTGGCTGGCGGACCTTTATTTACCAGCAGTTCTGAACTTTATCAAAACATTGATTATCTAATTCTTAATGAAGCTGAAATTACTCTCCCGCTTTTCTTAAAAGATCTTGAGTTAGGAAAGCCTAAACATAAATACAATTCTGAAGAATGGGCAGATATTACAAGTACGCCATTGCCTGATTGGAATCTTATATCGATTAATGATTATACTTCTATGAATCTTCAGTATTCTCGCGGCTGTCCTTTTGACTGTGACTTCTGTGACATTACAGTACTTTACGGTAGAAAACCACGTACAAAAACAAAAAGCCAGGTGATTGCTGAATTGGAAGCACTATATTTTACGGGATGGCAGGGACCTGTTTTTTTTGTTGATGATAATTTTATCGGCAATAAAGCAAAATTGAAAAAAGAAATTCTGCCTGCAATCACAGAATGGAGTAATAAAAATAAAAATCCTTTTTACTTTAATACGGAAGCATCAATCAATCTTGCCGATGATGGTAACCTAATGCAGAATATGGTTAAAGCTGGTTTTGAAGCCGTGTTTATTGGTATCGAAACACCTAATGCAGAAAGTCTTGTTGAATGCAATAAAGTACAAAACAGTAATCGTGATTTAATTGCAAGCGTGAAAAAAATACAAGATGCCGGTTTAGAAGTTCAAGGCGGCTTTATTGTTGGATTTGATAATGATCATCCCAAAATATTTGAAGAGCTGACAAATTTTATTCAGCAAAGTGGTATTGTAACTGCTATGGTTGGATTACTTAATGCACCAAAAGGCACAAAGCTTGAGAAAAGATTGCTGAGCGAAGGAAGAATGACAAATGATTTTACAGGCAACAACACCGACTTTACAATTAATTTTATTCCTAAGATGGATTCTGCAAAACTTCTTGATGGTTATAAATCTATTTTAAAAACAATTTATTCGCCTAAATATTTCTATGAACGTGTGATGCGCTTTTTGAAAGACTTTGAACCGAAAAAGAAGAAGGTTTTTCATCTTAACCCTAATTATATCCTTGCCTTGTTCAGATCAATATTCAAATTGGGAGTTATTGGTGAAGAAAGAATTTATTATTGGAAATTATTTCTGTGGACGTTGTTCCGTAAACCGCAGCTTTTTTCGTTGGCAATCTTGTTTACGATTTACGGATTTCATTTTAAAAAAATATCCAATGGATTTTATTAAGTAAATAAAATTTTCCTATTTAGTTTATCCGGGACAATTTTTTACTACTTACTCACCCTAAAGATGTAGTTCCTTTTTCATCCCTATGCTCGATTGTATTACTCTATTTCTCGTCTTAATATAACATAGAATCTAAAAAGAAAGGATACTTTCTATGTTATACACAATCGCGGTGGTTTTAATAGTTTTGTGGCTTCTTGGGCTACTCACCTCCTACACGATGGGTGGTGTTATTCATATTCTACTTGTAATTGCAATAATAATGATCTTAGTAAACGTTATTAGAGGACGACGTGCGCTTTAATCTAACATTGCAGATAAAATCTATTGTTGAAGAGGGTGGAGCTAAGTTTGCCGGGATTCAAAAAGTTAAAGGAAAGCATAAATATGCACTTGCAACAGACTTGCGAACAGGCTCTACCTATTATCTCCACATTGAAGGATTAACAAAAAATAAAGTCCAAACTCAATTATATTGGGAGAGGATGAAGACATTTAAGAATCAGGTGGTTAACTTTTAGTGCATACTGCTAAACATTAGCCTAATCTGTAATTGTGTAAAGTTATCTAATTAAGGTGCGATTGTAAATGTGAAAAATATAACAATAAAAATTAAAACTTTATAAAAAGTATTAATCAATAAACAATTTAATAAACACAATGAGGAAAAAATGAAAAAACTAATTTACTTACTAGTATTACTTGGTTTGGTTGCAATGAGTCAACCTAACTATGCACAATTCAAAGATTGGGGGACCAAATTTGGTGTTCGCGGAAGTGTATTATTCCCGGAAAACGAATTTGCAAATTTAGGATTCCATGGAAATGATAATTTTTCTTTTGATTGGTTCAAATTCTCTTGGCTTGGAGAAGGATTCTTTGCTGTTGAATTAAACAATGCCTTAGAACTATCATTAAACGCTGGTTATGGAAAATATGCCGGCTGGGCATATTTTGATAATCCGGATATTAATTTTGGAGAATATGAATCTACAATCATTCCAATCTCACTAAGATTCAGAATAAGTCCTTTTGATTCTAAAGGATGGAATCCTTACATCTACATCGGTGGTGGAATTATGAACTTTAGCGTTAATACCAAACCCGCAGCTTTTGGTAAACCTGTTGAAGAAGATGGCTGGGTTGCAATCCTTCCTATTGGTATCGGTGCAGAATTTGCACTTGGTGAAAGAGTAATTTTAGATTTTGGATTAGGCGGAACACTTTCTTCCACTTATTATTTAGATGGTTACAGATCAGTTGCTGAAGATTCCTGGGATTCATACTTTAGCACTTCTTTAGGTTTAACATTTACAGGTGAAAATTGTAAATCTGATAAAGATAATGATGGACTTGGAAAATGTTTAGAAAAAGAAATCGGAACAGATCCTAATAATCCGGATACCGACGGTGACGGATTAAATGATGGTGAAGAATATCTTACCTACAAAACAAATCCATTACAAGTAGATACTGATTTAGACGGATTAAACGATTATGAAGAAGTAAAAGTTACAAAAACTAATCCACTAATGGCAGATACGGATAGCGATGGTTTAAAAGATGGTGAAGAAGTTAACAAATATAAAACCGATCCATTAAAAGCAGATACCGACGGTGATGGCTTAAATGATGGCGATGAAGTATTGAAATACAAAACTAATCCATTAAAAGCTGATACTGACGGTGATGGTTTATCTGATGGTCAAGAAGTTACTGGAGTAAACGTTGAGTTAAAAATAGTTGGGGCACCAGTTGAAACAAAACTTTTTAAGACTGATCCATTAAAAGCAGATACAGATGGTGATGGTCTAACTGACTATGCAGAAGTTATGACTTACAAGACCGATCCTCTAAATGTAGATACAGATGGTGGAACAATTGGTGATGGCGTAGAAGTTAAACGCGGTACAGATCCACTTGATCCTTCAGATGACATAGTAAAAATAAATGTTCCTATCGTCCTTGAAGGTATTACTTTTGCTTTCAATAAATCTGAAATCACTCCTGAATCAGATAAAGTTTTGATGGGTGCGCTTAAGACATTACAGATATACACTGATATCATAGTTGAAATAAGTGGTCATACTGATAATGTTGGCAGCAACGCGTACAACCAAAAGCTATCTGAGAGAAGAGCGAATGCCGTTAAAGCATGGCTTGTTGCAAAAGGTATTCCTTCTGAAAGAATAACGGCGGTTGGTTATGGTGAAGAACATCCGCGAGTTGCAAATGATACAGAAGATAACAGAAGATTGAATCGACGAATTGAGTTCAAACGAATTAAGTAATTTGACCTTAATTTGATTAAAAAGGGTGTCTTCGGACATCCTTTTTATTTTAAAACTTAACAAAATTGTTTTTTAACCGGTTATTAAGAAATACTTAAGCAGAAAATAAAATAACGAGATGTGACACAAAAATTATCCGCGAAAAATAAGTTGATCTCAACCAATAGGATTAACTCTTTTTTCATCCTTTTGTCCGATTGAATTGCCTTGCATCTTCTTTTAGTTTGTAATGTGTCTGATAGGAGATTGTTTTGTTACAGTATCCGGTACAAAACAAAATACTGATTAAAGAACTATCAATTTAAGTCTTAAATAATTTTAGAAATATTTAAAGGAGAAACGGTTATGAAAAAATATTTT